>NZ_JAAKGQ010000005.1:0-109640 GCF_011043515.1 Sphingobacterium sp. SGL-16
CTTAACTAGTTGTCCTTTTTTATGGCGTATAAAATCTTCTGTTTCTAAATTATTATATCTACCCCATAATGAAAGGAGTAACTTCTATTCCTTACACCAAAATACGATCTTCAGCTAATTTTTCCATTACTTGTATTACCCCGATAACTTGTTTTTCTTCGGCAGTGTACATGCTGTAATCAAAATATTTTATTTCTTCTATTTCGTTGCTCGGGCGTATGTCTTCATTTAATTCGTACAAAAAACAGTCTTGCTCCATTATGATGTTAGCATTTTCACCAAACGCAGGGGCTGTAACATGACAATAATAGGTTAACTTATCTGGATCCAATACTACATTTAACTCTTCTTGTATTTCCCTTTGCAATGCAGTCAATGTATCTTCTCCCGCATCTACTTTCCCTCCAGGAAGATACCAAGCTTGTTTGTTTTTACTACTATATGCCAATAGAAGTTTGTTGTCTTTGATAACTAGCAATCCTGCAGTTGCCAAGGTTCTTTTTTCCATAGTTAGATTATTCATTATAGCGCATAACGATTAGTAGGGAAGCTGTGCTACATATTTACCCTACTTATGTATCTTTAAGCTTATTCTTTTCGTAATCTATAAAAATAGAATGATCAAATAATTTCTCTTTTCTTATTATATTTATAACATCATCCTGTGGAACTCCCGCTGGAATTAGTTTTTCAAGTTTTCGAATTGCAGAGCTAGGAATCCCGTATTCTGCTAAAATGGTTAAGTTCTCCCTTAAAAAATCATTTTCTATCAAATTTGAAAAATAACTATAGCTTCCAGGTCTCAAACCTTTTTCTACACACACAAAATTCTGTAGGGAATCTATTACTGATAGCCACTTTGGAACCTTGTATTCAAACCAGTGTTTTAGAGTTTGAAAGCTCTGTCTTATGGCGTCATCCATAATTTCGTTATCTGGCAATTCCTTATAGTTTTTTAAAGATTTTAAGTAAGTAAAAGTGTTATTAACTAAATTCCAAATATTTTGATTATAACCATAAATTTGGGTTACAGTTACTAATCCTTTTAGTGTCATTGGTCTAACAGTTTCGGTCGGCTTTAATAAATTATTCCAAGCTAATGATATGACATATGTCAATTGCTCCTTTGTGGGATATTTACTCCATGCAATAAGATTATATTTTGTATGTATATCGGTTCTTAATTGCTCAATAATACTTTTTTGCCCAAATACTTGAACACCATTATTACGAATGACATCTTTTTCATATTTAGGTAATTGTTTTATAGATTTATATTGATCTGATGTTTTATCAATTATTTCATGCTCCTCTAAATTGATTAGAATTTCGTCCGAAATTGGATTTTGCTCATAGAATGGTATATCAATTACAATCTGTTCATTAGGTGGAATTGGTTTAAAATTAAAAATTATACCAGTATAATGTACCATTAATCGACCAGCTCTTCCTTTTATGTTGGAATAGTCAAAATAATCAATTTTTGCTTGGGTTCCTTTTGTACTGTCAAAGTATATAATATTTTTTGCACTAGTATTAACTCCCTCAATAATTGTAGTAGTGCAAAAAAGATAATTGATATAACCTTTGTTAAAATAATCAATTATTGTAGTTGTGATATGCTTTTGTAATGCACCATCATGAATCCCAATTTTAGATTTTAATAAATTTATTAAGCTCCATTCTGAGGATATATTTTCTTGTATCCATTCTATTATATCTAATTTTTCCGTGTGTTCTATTACATATTTTTCTCTCAAATATTCGTAAAATCTTTTTGAAAGATACCGAACTCTAGAAGGAGAGGAACAATAAATTATTGATTGATGATCTTTATTTTTTAATAACAAGTCAAATAATACTTTTTCCTTATATTCTTTGTACTTTTTTGGTTGGTCAAATTTTTCTTTATGTTGTGAATAAATATCAACACTTTTAACATCAACTAAAGAAGATTGTGTTTTATAAAATATAGCATTGTATTTTTCCGCAAATCCCTTAGAAATTCCATCTATGTTTGGTCCCAATAAATAAAATTTGCAATTAAAAGTTTTTAAAATATAGTATAAAGCATTATTGAGTGAATCAGCTCTTTCATCGTCTCTTTTAGAACTTAACTTGTAAAACTCATCTAAGATGATAAAATCAATATCCAGAAATTTTTTATACTCATTAACTCTTTCTGCTGTGAAAAGATAAATATTACCTTTATCAATTGAACTATCTTGAGAAGTTCTAACGATTAGTTTATAATTCTCATCGTATTTTTTCAATTTTCTTCTCGTTTCATCGAGTAAAGCAAGTGTAGGCTGTATTATTACTATATTTTTAAATTTTTTTGATGCTACTATTTCCTCAATTAATAAACTTTTTCCAAAACTGGTAGGAGCACTTACAATGACATTTTTTTCAGAATTTAAAAGCGATAATAAATGCTTTTGGTCTTCGTGTAAATATTTATTTAAATTGTTTGAATAGTGATACATATGCCTGATTAAGGCATCAGTTGAATCTAAGGTAAGATGTTCTTTTTCAAGATATGGATAGAAACCAACTGATTCAATTAAATCTGTTAATATTGGATTTAATCTAGTATCGAATTTATTTTTTTCATCTAGAATATTAACAATAAGTTTTTGTGCATCATTTTCATTCTCAATTATTAATTCACTACACTTTTTATAAAGACTGAAGGTTTCATCATAATTGAAATAGTCTTTAGAATTAATTTCTGAGAGTAAATTTTCTATCATATTCCTAATTGTTGTAGTAATGAAAGTTTATTATGCAAACCTTTAACAAGCTCTGTTTTATTTTTAATTGGAAATAAAATAAGTATTATATTCAATTTAGTTTTTAAAGGATGTTGATTATTATCATCAAAATATTGTTTAAGTAAACGCATCTCTTTAATGTATTCGTTTATAAATAATTGGTTATTTTCATTGTCATATGAAGAAAATAAATCGCAATGATAAGTACATAATAATGGAATGTTGATAGCATTTAATTGATCAATAAGCTTCTTTGATTTACCTATTAAATCTAGCCAGTAATCTTTATCAGGAATATTATCAATTTGGGTTAGTTTTTTTGAGATAAGCATGAATTCAGAATTTAAGTAATCACTCTTAAAATGCTCATGAATATCATTGATTAATGCTTTTAAGCCAGCTTTACCATTGGTATATAATTTTGATTCACCTAACCAAAGAGTTTTTGTGTTAGGTTCAATATGCACAGCATCAAAACCATGCACTGCATGCCCAAGAGAATCTTTAAAATATACTTTTGATAATAATGGAATAGTATTATGAAAATCTCTCAACAATAAGTGAAGTATTAGCTCTCCGAATTCTCCTCGTCTTAAAAGTTTATCATCTACATCATCATTAATAGAACCATTATTAGCATATAAATCTTTTACTTTTTGGAACGCTTCAATTTTATATATTGATTGAGCTGCTTCAACAAGCTTAGAATATGTTTTTGTATTATCAGTTGAATCACCTTCATGAAAACCAAAAGCAAACTCTTGTAGTACTTCACATAACTTTTGAATTAATGGTTTTAATCTATATTCTGACTTTCCATGATCATTTATGTCGTATCCTACAAGAAATGTGCTGAATCCCTTTTCACTAATTTTATGTGTAATAATATTTTCTGAGTTGAAAGGTGTTTTCATAATATACTTTAGACAACGTCTTAAATTTAATTAAAACAACTAATCTTAATTTATTTGATAGCTGACTTTCTATAAGGGGCCAATAAATTGTTTTATAAAAGTGTTTATAATTATTTTTTGTATAACAATATATATAATTTCTTGAAATACTCAAAATGTAATGTTAAACTCTATCACCTAACCAATAAAGCCTTATAGTCCTAATTATTCAAATAATATTATTTTTTCTCAAAGCATTTTGTAAGGAAAAATAATTTCTTTATATTTAATATTATAACCAATTGAGTAGGGGTATTTTTATCACACGAGTAGCCTTATTTTCCGAACCAAATACCTTCCCGATAACCCGCATATTGGTTTAGCACACTAAACTTTAGCAGCATGGAACTCAAACTCATCTTTACTGTAGTAGATTTACAACAAATCTTTGCCTGTTCGCAGCGGTCAGCCTATAGAATACGGACTGCTATATTAGAGAAGTTTGGATTGAAGAGTTCAGATATATTGACACGTGCGCATGTGGCAGCCTATATGAATTTGTCACTTACCAAATTCGATAAGATGTACGTCAAAAGTATGCAATTCAATGCTAAGCGAAAAAAATACCGTTAGTCCACTCTTGTGATTTTCAAATTAGTGCACTTTTCCATGCTTTCCATACTCACTCCTTCAGTTTGAATTTCTCCTACTTAATATTTAAGCTTCTTTAGTAACTCTTACTGATTTTTGGGATACAGTAGTTTTGTTTTTAGCTAAAGTATGGGTGTATCCTTCTCTAGTACAATTGCTTTTATAGCATAGGCACATTGCTTTACATTAGATCATATTTGTTTAGCCTACTTACCTCCATGTTTTTCATTCCTATTCATGAGTTTTTGATTTAATGCAATGATGCATAAGGCGATAATCAATTTATTTTTACTAATTGTGCTATTGTTTTTGTTATAAACCTTTTTAAAAATCCTCTAAATTTTCGTTCTAAATCCTATGTACTATCCTGATGGCATTGTAAAACGATGCGACAAGTTGAGAAAATTATATACGCTTTATGCCATGGCTTGCCATATCCTGCCAAAGTCACACAGGGCAATTTGCAGATATATCCGTGTAGAGATTACTTTGTAGTAAGTAATTAACCAGATATAAACGCTTAAAAATTAGATTAATATGGAGAATCCAAGAATCAAAAAAGACTTCAAACGTATGAATGAGTCTGCGTTAGCGACATTTACCAATACTGTAATCGTGAAGATTAAAGATAACCCTGCCTTTGCGGAATTGGAAGAGCAAGTCAACGTGGTAGCAACGAGGCATGTAGCTTATTTAGAGGCTATCGAAAAGGCTAAAACCTATGATCGCTACTATACCGCGCAAAAAAGTACGGCAAAGCAACTATTGTTGGAAGCGCTAGAGGTATTGGCAGCAGCGGTACAATCCAAATTTATTTTTAACAGAGCTATGATGCTCAGTTCAGGCTTTAATGTGGTGAGTTCTTACTCGGGTTCGGGCGAATACTTACCGCCAAACTATACAGAATTTATGGTGAACAATACCAAGAATCCTGGAGAAATAAAGGTGGTCATCAAGAAAAATAGAGCCGTGAATAGCATACTGTTTGAGTATTGTTATTTGGATCAAGCGGAGCCGTCATGGATTTCACATATCGACGTAAAGGGACGCTTTTTAATTAGCAATATCCGACAAGGGGCACAGATTGGTTGTCGTGCCCAGCTGATAGGGCGTAGGAGCCAGGTGGTTTCGACCAATACAGTGAATTTGTTTGTCAGTTGATGAAGTGGTATCCGATTGCTTCATTACTTTTTGGATAGAAAGTATTTTTTTGTGTCATAATAGAAGAGGAAGCAATCATTGAGGTAATATACTATTAATAACAATAGGGTTGGATTGTACGGATTTGTCGTTCATAAATTTTAAAATAACTAGATTATGGAGCTAATATGTTCATTTTGAAATCAATGCTTAATCTATTTATTGCTGTGAATCACTTTTTGTGAAATAGAAAAATATTAAACATATTATAATATTTTAAACATCATGTAAGGATTTCAACAAATACATGAATTAATGCAGATTTATATCGAAATTTGGTATCTAAAATAGAGTTAAAGCATTTTACTTCATGAAAGATATTTTTTATCGTTGGATTATTTTCGTGGTTCTTTTTTGTGGTTCTTTTACAGGCGTATGGGGACAAGACAGTACGGGACGATTAGTGGATCGTGTACATCCAGATTCTACACATCATGTGGTTTCGGATTCCTTGCGAAGAGATTTGCGGGCTCTGGAGTTAGGGTATTTGGATAATTTGCATATTCGGGAAATAAATACTGTTGTCAATGAATTGGCTGTAAAAAGTGATGCACAGATTAAGAGAAAGAAGAATGCTTCGAAAGATTCTGTCCTTCACATCAACCGCTTAATACACGACGACAATGTACAGCTCAACTCTATATTGAATTCTCTCAACAACTACAGAGGGAGTATATTGGGATCCAGATCTTCTGTGCAAAGTCTTATTCAAAAATATCAGATTAACGAGCAGAAGTTTCCTCGATTATCGACAAGGTTGAATACTTCTTTGAATCAGTTAACCACTAAATTGGATTCTATACAAGCGGCATCCGCGAAAGTAAATGCACTGATTGCTAGAAATGAAAGCCAACTGAAAGATGTAGCATCCACAGCGCAAGAAATTGTAGCAACGGATTCTGTTAAATCATCAAATTCGATTTGGAAATCCACTTCTCAAAATATATCGCGTGAGACGATTATAAATAACATTAAGAACAATTATCAGAATACCAATGCTTTTGGAAGATATTTTAAAGATATTCCATGGAGTTCACGTATTCTGTTATTGCTGTTGACTATTGCATACGCGTATTGGTGCTTCCGTACACGATTTGATATAGATCGTAAATCAGGAAAGACACTTTCTAAAATCTGGATTGCGAAGGTAGTATGTAAGGCTATTATTTTCTACTTTACGCTATTACCTTTAGTGAGTTTGTTCACTCCAACATTTGTTATACAAGCCGCACAGATTGTTATCATTATTTTCTACACCGCATTATCGTTTAACAAGCTCAGCCTTACGCAAAGAAAAGTGTTGGGTGTGATCATCTTGTTTTACATTCTCGATGTATTTGTAAATATGATCGTAAGTGATGATATGTTTTTGCGTATTATCTGTATCGTGTTCAATCTTCTGGCATTGGGGATGGTTAGTTACAGCAAAAAACGTATTCGTGATAAAGACTCCGCGGGTTATATCAACAATTTTATTTATGTGATCTTCGCGATATTGAATGTTACCGCTATCATATTGAATATCATTGGTAAAGTAGATGCTTTCCGAAGCTTTAGTATAGCTTGTGCTGTAGGTTTAGTTCAATCTTTTACTTTGCAGTTTTTCATTGAAATGATTCGCGAAGATTTACAAAGACAATTCGACCGTGATAATCTGTATAGAGGATTTTGGTTACGTTTTAATCAAGCTCGTACGATGAAGATTATTATCGAGGTGGTGCGTTTTATTTGTGTGATTCTTGCTGTGTTGGTACTGGCAAACAATCTTCAGTTTATAGATGAATTAGTACGTTTCAGTGAAAGTGTATTGGAGAAAAAACGTCACATCGGGGATATATCTTTTACATTTAATCACCTTATCGTTGCGGTGATCTTGCTACTGGTTACGAATTGGCTTCAAAAGAATATTAGTTTGATTGTTTTAGGTGGTGAAAATGGACAACTAAGCCAAGTTTACAACCAAAAGATGACCTTATTCCCATTGGTGCGCTTAGCGATTATTCTAGTCGGATTCTTCTTTGCGGTGTCTGCCTTGGGTATGAGTTTGGATAAGTTGACCGTTGTAATTGGTGCACTGAGTGTGGGTATAGGTCTAGGTATGCAGAATATCATCAACAATTTTGTGTCCGGAATTATTTTGGTATTTGATAAGCCTTTCCGCGTCGGAGACCAGATTGAATTAGCCGATAAGAAAGGTCGTGTGAAGGAAATAGGCATTCGTGCTAGTGTGTTGCAAACAGGTGATGGAGCAGACGTGATCATTCCAAATGGTGATTTGCTGTCAGGTAGAGTAGTCAATTGGACACTTTCTCACGAATACAGTAAGACGAGTTTTACCATTATGGTTGATAGACAAGCAAATTTGGATGAAGTGTATAAATGGGTTAAAGAAGCCGCTGAGACTAATCCTAATTATTTAGATAATTTGGGCGTTTCTATTAGTGTACAGGATGTGAGTGATGATATGGTGTACCTTAGTGTGGTTGGCTGGGTAAATTCTGCTTCGAATACTGGAGGTTTTAAAAGTGATGTGTTCTTGCATCTTTACAAAAAATTTGAAGCCGAAAATTTGAAATTTTATAGCGTAGCACCAACTAAGATTATTCAATAATCGAACAAGGAATTGTTTAAGATGTTATATTTGTGATTGACTAAATTTTATATGAAATATACTTTTTTAATTATATCTGTTTTGGGCTTAGCTTCATGCGCTAATGAGCCTGAACAAGCATTGGAACAGCTTGACAAAAAATCTGCTCGTGAGGTGACTCTGAAAACAGTAACACAAGGCGATACAGTTTTGCATATCACGACACAGCATATATGGTATAATGGTGAAGAGATTGCTTCAAAATCCGATACCATAAAAACAGGTATTGCACCGCAAACTTGGGGTACGGTAGATACCGCTTCAACATTGAGCAAAGTTCCAATTTATGTAACTGTACAATAATGAGAAAGACAACTACAAGAAATATACAATTGGTATTGATTACGTCGGTATTGGCTTCATGTGCTCAACCTGATGCTAATCAATCTGTAGAAGGGAAGCAACGTGTATTTATGCGTGCGGATTCTACTGCACCCTATACTGAAGTAACAAACAATTACCATCAAGGTGGACACGGTAGTAACATGGGTTCATCGTTATTGTGGTTTATGGCGTTTCGACATATGGGCGGAATGATGGGCTATGCCAACAATAGCTTACACCCGCAGTCTGTAGCAGGTACTAATGCAGCAAAAGCTTCGGCCTTTAAAGCTCAGCGTGGTGGATTTGGGAAGAGTTCAGTTTCATCGCCTAGATCTTCTTTTGGTTCATAATGCAGATAAAAAAACTACGTATTGACCCAAATTGGCAATCTCGTTTAGAATCTATTGGGTATGGTTATCATACTTTTGAAGGTGAGCGGTATTGGGTAGATGATTATTATTACGAGATCCGTGCAAAAGATGCAGACTTAATCTATAAAGCGACAACAGAACTGTGGGATATGTGTTTGCAGGCGGTGGAATATGTTATTCAAAATAAGCTGTACAGTAAATTTCATATTCCTGCTTATATGATTCATCATATTGAGCGCAGTTGGGAGAATGATGAGCCTTCTATTTATGGAAGGTTTGATTTTGCTTTCGATGCAAATAATAATGAACTCAAAATGTTGGAATTCAATGCGGATACTCCGACTTCTTTGTTCGAAACAGGTATTGTGCAATGGTATTGGAAGAATCATTATTTCCCGGAATTAACCGATCAATTTAATAGTGTACATGAACAGCTAATCGATAGCTGGAAGAATCTAAAGCCCTATCTGAAAGGTGAAATCTTGCATTTTTCTTGCGCAAAGGAAACATTGGAAGATTTGACTAATGTGGAATATTTGCGTGATACGGCTATTCAAGCTGGTATCGAGACGAAATTAATTTATATTGATGATATTGGTTGGGATGGACGCGCTTTTGTGGATTTGGAAGGTGAGGAGATTAAGTCCATATTCAAATTATATCCCTGGGAATGGATGGTAAATGAAGAGTTTGGTGTTCATATTACCAACGACATCAATGAAGCGCAGTGGATAGAACCTTCCTGGAAAATGCTTTTGTCTAATAAGGCTATTCTACTGATATTGTGGGAACTATTTCCTAATCATCCATACTTGCTTTCTTCCTATTTTGAAAAACCAGCTCATTTGAAGCATTATGTACGTAAGCCCATTCTTTCGCGTGAAGGCGCAAATGTAGAAATGTATTACGAGAATGAAATGATTTACGATACAGCAGGAGAGTATGGCGAAGAAGGTTTTATCTATCAAGAATTAGCGACGCTACATCGTGAAGAAACCGGGTTTTCTATAATAGGAAGCTGGGTTATTGGACAAGAATCTTGTGGTATTTCTTTCCGCGAATCCGATATGCCTATTACGACGGACAAAAGTCGCTTTATCCCACATATTATTAGACATTAAATTTTTTTTGATATACATGCAACCATAATTGATGTTTTCTCGTCTTATAGATGAAAAACATCAATTATGAAATTGCTAAGATTATATTTTTTGGGATTTATATTGTCATTAGAAGCTTGCTTCCCAATACGTCAAGAAATGCAAGAGGAGTTAGTTCTTCTTTTTGAAGATCAATTCGACTGTTTATTTGCTGAGCTAATTACAACAGATTTTGTGCAAGAAAACTTTTTATTACTTCAAGCCTAATTCTTGAAATAGTTTTTCGTATTCTTCGAATCGATGTTCGCGAATAGGGCGAACGAAAGGTTCAGTTCGAAAATACAAGAGCAATGCGGGTTGGATTTGTTTATACTTGTCTACGTATTCATATTTAACCAATTCTCCGTTGGAAATACGCTGTTTTATTTTATTGTGATAAGGATACATAGGGATTTAAGACTTTGAATTAAGAATTTGCGCTGCACAATAATGTCCCATGCTAAAGCAAGCTTGTAATAGATAACCTCCAGTAGGTGCTTCCCAATCTAGCATTTCTCCAATACAGTATATATTAGGCGCTTTTTTAAGAGCCAATGTTTGTTTGATTTCCTCAAAACAAATTCCACCAGCAGTAGAGATCACTTCATCAATAGGTCTAAAACTTTCTACTTGTATAGGAAAAGATTTAATAGCATGTGCTAATAAACTAGGATTCGTATAAGTCACTTTATCCAAATTTTTGAGTAAGGCTAATGCTGTTTTGTTGAGTTTTAGCTTCTGCTTAAGAATTTCTGATGTTTTATTGGAAGATTTTAAAAATGCCAAAATATCTTCTTCCGAAAAATGAGGCTTTAGATCGATGTAAATGGTTAGGGGAAAGGAGTGAGGACGTGTAAATCTATTCAAATAATAAATGGGACTGCCTTCTATACCGTATTGTGTAAATACGACTTCTCCTTTTTTACGAATATTACCAAATTTGACTTCGATATTTTTTAAAACCTGTCCTTCCAAGTCCTTGAAATCTTCTGTCGTATTAAATCCAGAATTAGCAGGAGCCATTGGATTTATTTTAATTCCTTTTGCTGTTAGAAGCGATACCCATTTGGCATCAGAACCTGTTTTTTGCCAGGAGCCTCCACCTAAAGCAAGGATAAGTCGTGAAAACTCTATCTCTACAATTTCATTACCATGCTGTATAATCGCTTTATTATCAGAGAAGTCTACAAATTTATGGTCATAATGAATTTGAACACCTAAGCTTTTCAACTTATCCAACCAAGCTTGTAATACTTGGATTGGCTTGATAGATTTTATGGGAAATATTTTTCCTGAACTTCCTACATAGGTTTCTATGCCTATACTTTTTAAGCAATCTATAGTTTTTTGGTTATCAAATGATTCAACTATATTCTGAATTTCCTTTTTATCGTATTTTAAGATAAACTCCGAAATAGTTTCACTGTGTGTAAGATTAAAACCTCCATGGCCCGCTACTAAGAACTTTCGTGCCGCGGCTTTATTCTGTTCATAGATATGTACGGTTTTTCCGCCTTCAGCCAATCGCTGTGCAGCCATCAATCCCGCTGGACCAGCGCCGATAATCACAATAGGAGGTGTTTGCATGTAGATGCAAAGATAGGGAAATAGCTTATTCTAACTAATATCTTACTCGTGATTATCTACTTTATTTGGGTTAGGAGGCAAAGTACTTTGATCGTTTTCAGGACGTTTTGCCGTGTTGCTCTCTACTTTAGTATTTTCCTCTATATTCTTTTTGAAGTCCTCATTTTTATATGGGTCTTTCTTCGGATTGTTTTTGCTGATAACAGAATTATTCTTTTTCATGGTTATAAGTTTTAGTGTTATCGAAGAACAATCTAAGATTGACTTAGTTCACTATTGTCCACTGCTTAGGGAATGGATCTTTTGATAAATGCAAGTAAAATCTTTTATTGCTAAAAAACTCCTTTTCTTTGTGCTATGAATTACTTTGATGAGCAGATAGCCTTGTTGGAAGCTGAAAAGCAAATAGATTTTATTCAACATGAAAATTTACTGTTGCGTAGCTCTTTGCAAGAACGCAGAACTCAAGGAGTAAGTTGGTTTCCAATATCCATCTCAGGAAGCGAAATAGGACGAGGGGATTACCTAACTATTACTATACAAAAAACTAACTTTTTGGAGGAGGGACATAGATTTCGTTTTGGAATGCCCGTTGCTCTATTTTCTAATCATGATCCTGAAACCGATCGTCTCGAAGGTATAATTGCTTTTGTAAGTAGAGATACGATGCGTATTTCTGTGCGTGTGGACGAATTACCTGATTGGACCCGACGAGGTAAATTGGGCGTAGATTTACTGTTTGATGAACATTCCTATAAAGAAATGTTTGATGCTTTAAAAGAAGCAAAACAAAGACTTGCAGATCCTAAGGAAGTTAATCTTGTTCAGCAATTATTAGGAGAGAAAGATTACCCTTACGATTCAACTGAAGAAAATATATATCACAATGAACTTTTGAATAAAAGTCAGAATGATGCAGTGGGTGAAATGTTGAGTAACAAACCTTTAGTGCTCATGCATGGTCCGCCGGGAACAGGGAAAACTACCACATTGATAGCTGGTATTCAAGCATTATTAAAAGCCCGAAAAAAACAAATTCTAGTGATAGCACCCAGTAATACTGCTGTGGATTTGTTGACGGAAAGACTGCATGAAAAAGGAATTAACGTAATTCGTATGGGAAATCCTGTACGTGTTTCAGATCATTTACAAAAACTTACTTTAGATGCTAAAATAGATAGTCACAACGCCAACAAGGAACGTAAGAATTTAGAAAAGCAAGTCAGTGCTTATCTCGACATGGCACACAAATACAAGCGTAACTTTGGTAAAGCGGAGCGTGATCAACGAAAAGCGCTTTTTGATGAGGCACGTAAGATTCGTAGAGAGATAGATAAGATTCAGGATTATATAGTAGAGGATGTATTGAACAATGTAGAAGTAATTACCGCTACATTAGTAGGATCGAATCATACAAATATTAAACAAAGAGATTACGAAACAGTAATCATAGATGAAGCAGGACAATCCTTGGAAGCCGCGTGTTGGATTCCTATTTTGAAAGCGGATAGGCTTATTATGGCAGGTGATCATTGTCAACTTCCTCCAACAGTAAAATCTTCAATAAAGCCAAATGAAGGCCTCTATCTTACTTTATTCGAAAAATTGGTCAAACGTTTTCCTGTTGCGGTCTCTTTATTGGATGTGCAGTACAGAATGAACAGTCAAATTATGCTTTATCCTTCACAGGTTTTATATGAAGGGAAATTAATAGCGGATTCCAAAGTAGCTCATTGGGCGTTGGTTAATGATAGTAAGCCTTTTGTATTTATAGATACTGCTGGTGCTGGATTTGAAGAGCTTGTTGAAGAAAATGCTATTTCAAATAAAGAAGAAGCCTTATTTTTAATAAAACATTTAAAAGAAAATCTTACAAATCTTTCTAAAGAATATGCAGAGGATAATTTTCCTAGAATTGGAATTATAGCTCCGTATCGCCTACAATCCCATATTTTGAAGGAGATGATTTACGCTGATGAATTTTTTAATCCCTTTCTTCCGTTTTTACAAATTCATACTATTGACAGTTTCCAAGGACAGGAGAAAGATGTTATTTACATCAGTTTAACTCGTAGTAATTCTCTTCAACAAATTGGATTCTTATCGGATATTCGTCGTATGAATGTGGCTATGACACGTGCGAAGAAAAAACTAATAGTCATAGGGGATAGTGGGACAGTAGGTCAACATTCATTTTATAAAGGTATGTTGGATTATGTCACGGAATTGAATAATTACCATAGTGTATGGGAATGGATGGAATAGTATAAAATACTATAACTAGAGTAAGATAATTATTGATTTTAATCACTTATTATCTGCTCTATTGGGGTTATGAGGTAAGGGGCTCTTATCATTTTCTGGACGTTTTGCTGTATTAATTTCCATCTTTGTGTTTTATTTCGTGTTCTTTTTGAAGTTATCTTCTTTATAAGGATCCTCCTTTTTAATTTTTTTAGTTTTCATAGTACAAAGAAATTGTATGGTTTTGAACAATTCCTTTGTACTTAAGTTTATTTAAAAATAAGTTATTAGAGTTATTTATAAATTTTCAGACCAGTTTTTTAACTCCATCTTCTTTTTGAAATAATCTGTTCGTATTCTATAGATACTATTCTTTGAGCTGACCCAGAAAATTAAGTATTTTCCAGTATTATCTATTTTCATATCGATGCTGGTAGTCGGAATTTTATTTAGCAGTTTACCATATAAATCATAATAAGTAATCCATTGTGAACGTTGTTGGTCCTGAGTATGGCTGTATATCAAATTGTTCACTTTGTCAAAAGCATAAATATGCCCATATATAGGATCACCATAAATCTGATGAGTTACGGTATTCAAAAATCTATTTTCATAGATTGCTAAATTATTAAACGGCGTAAATACATATGTATCATAATAACTTTCGAAGGTGTTGTTACTTGTCTTCCACAAAAATAGCCTGCTATATTGCCGAATGCTAAAATCTAATTCGTTGTATAGTAGTGCCACACTGGAATAATAGTTTTCCGAACCAAAATAGTTTAATCGTGTAATCTTATTTTTATCAGCAGTATTTATACTAAAAACATTACTTCCACTTATATTATTTCCAATATTCACCATTAAGCCTAAGCCATTTTTATTAAATTGTACTTCTTCTGGAATAACCTTTGGACTTTCCGGATGGTCGTCTGGATTAGGGCTTAAGAAAATTTCTTCCAATATTTGACCTGATGTTGGGTTCACTTTTCTTAAAATATTATTCGTCGAGGTGACATAATATTGTTTGTTAAACGAATTGTAAGCAATATGCCTCGTCGGAAAATTGAATTTCGATCGTGAAGTGACTTTAAAGGTATTTAGATCTATACAGCCAATTTCTCTGCCCGCATCATTGGTGTAATATAGATTATTCGTACTGTTAGATCCCAAAATCTTCCAATTCCAAAATCCATTTTCATTGTATTGATTCATGTCTAACTTTTCATCATACCCTTGGAATCTAAAACTCAATGTATCTAGACCTCCTAGGTTTTGTACCGTTAGATTATAAGTAATGCCTTGGGTAATGAAATTACAACCACTCTTAAAGGTTATTGATTTGTTCGATTGTAAGGTTGTGTTCTCGATGTTTGGATAACAATAACTATTAGATGTAGTGATAGAACGAATTTTATCTATGGAATCAATTAGATTTACCTCAAATGAACTTTGATCATGCCATTCTATAAATACACTTTCAATTCTATTCTTTCTGAGCTGGTAGACTGGAGTTTTTATTTTAGAGTCTTTGTTTTTAAACGTAATGAAGCCAAATCTATGGTTATTCTCAGCGTTTTCTTCAACTTCTATATTAATTTTAATACTATGAGATCCTGTAAATAAAGTGTCTATTTTTACCCAATTTGGTTTTTCAATTTCAAAAACATTATTTCTACGCACTGAAAATGAAAATTGCTTACCTCTATGTCCTGCATATAAAGTATCTGTAGGCATCTCGAGTATAAAAGAATCATAAACAAGAATTATATTATCATTAATTGTTTTGCTTTTGCTTAGCTCATATATAATTTCTTGTGTCACAAATCCTTTCTTTGAAATAATTGCTTTAATATCTTTTGCAGGAAGATTGGTAATTGTTTTTCCAGGCGATAAAACATGTTTTTTATTTATCTCAGGAAAAAAGATCTCCACAGAATCAATTTGATTCTGTCTAAACTCATCGAAAAAATTAAAACCAATACTTGCATTATCAATGTCTAAGGTAATATCGGTGTTAGTTTCCTTTTTACACGAAATCAGTGTTAGGAACAATAAAAAAATAAAGAAACTATATTTCATCTTGGGTTATATTTTTTAAATATAATCAATGTTTGGCTAATAAAAATTGTTCCTTTATTTTCTTTTCACACTCTTCAACTGTTAAAAGAAAATCGACGAGTTAAAATATTTAACTCCCGGCAAAAGGACTTCCGAATATTCCTACCGCTAATTCTGCCCATATCAGAAATCCTATACCTAATACTATTGCTACGAATATAATTTTTTGAAAGGTAGTTTTTGACTTGCTGATAGCGAAGTCAACTCCAAAACCAATTAGTAATAAAAGAAATGTTGCAATAATAAAGTCTAAAGCATTCCAATCTACTCCAGTAGAAAATTGCATGCCTATAACAGGTAGTAATAATATAAATCCAATCACCGAAAGGATAATAGCTCGTCTTTTGTTTAAAATCATAGTCATAATATTTGTTGTTTATAGTTAAATAAAAGTACTTTGAAATACAAAGTAAATAATAAAATCTTAATTCAAAGAATTTTATGAAAATTTTAACAATTGAAACAGGGTTACTTATTGAACGGATGAAAATTAACTTAAAACACAATTATGCTAGAAGGATTAAAATTATTCGGTAAACAATATTTAATATTTTGGGGCTTTACGGTGATTTCTTGGTGGCTCTTTATCCAAAAAGTAAAAATTCTAATATTCTTAAATCTATTAATATTCACTCTAATTGGATTTTTAATCTTTTTAATCTCTTATGCTTTATTTCGTTTTTGGCACCTACGTGCATCATTTTATGCACCTATCGCTAGTCTGATTCCTTTTTTTTATATGAGTGTGAACCTAATTAAAAATTTAACCGATAGAGGTATAGTTTTGATTTTATCTTTTGTTGTAACTTGGGTCCTTTGTTATGTATTGCTCTGGAGAACTGAAAAGGTATAAGTTAATTTTTCAAGTTGTTAATCATTATAAATCCACATCAAAACAGGTCGTTTTGTATTTTTTAATTTATTATCAACTATTCTAAAATTGTCATTGGAAAGAGTAGGACATCCCCAGCCTTCTGGTGTGCCTCTTGGGTATATTTCTTCATCCGCCACAGCTTCCCAAGAATGAAAAACGATAGTTCTTTTCAGTGCATTATTGTTGCTTTTTTCTAAACCGTGCATTAGATACTTAGTTTTTACTCCCCAGGAACTATAGCCTCTTTCACCAATTTTATACTTCCCCAATGAAGAGCAATGGCTATTTTCTACATTGCTAAAAGAAGGATTGTCTTTAGTATAATCTTTACCCCACGGCCTATCACAACAACCGTGACCTACTAAATAGCTATGCGTTATCGTATCCTTTTTAAAATCCCAAACAAAAAATCGGTTCCGACCGGAATGAATTTTCATATCTATCAAAATGCAGAATTCTTCGCTCATCGATTTTGACTTGATGTATTGTAATGTCTCATCAGCTTTTGACTTAATGGATGTAATATCTAGCGTGTAATTTTTGGTATTAAAATCATCTTCATTTGTTTGATTTCTGGCAAGCTTGTTTTCAGTAGAAGAAACACAACTAAATAGCGACGTTAAAAATATAATCACGCAGAATAAGGTTTGTGTCATTGTCTTATGTTTCTTGAAATGAAATTTTATGTTAAATAAATTTAGGTAATTTATTTAATTAAATATGGTGGGTGAAAAAAATCCTCCTACACTTCTTAGTGCAGGAGGATTCTAAGTATAAGATTGTCCTTTTGTTTATGCTTGTAATTCTTTTAGATAGTTGGAGACGATATTGCCTAATTTTCCAGAAATCCGATTCAAAATATTTTCCCAATCTTTGACTGTACCATCACAATTGTCAGATACAATCTTAATCATATACAATGGCAACTGATGTTGGTAACAAAAATCTGCCAAAGCATAAGCTTCCATATCGAAAGCTTCTGCATTTAAATCTTTTATATCTTGGTAAAACGCTGTGGTTGTATTAATAAAGCGGTCGGACGTTAGTAAGGCTTTGTTATAGTCAAAATCTTCTAATTCTACCGATTCAATTTTTCCATTCCCCACCAAGAACTTCGTGTTTTCTAGGAAAAATCCTTCCGTATAAGCATCTCCTTGGGCAAAATATGTTGGATACAACACGTGCTCAATTGGATATTTGATAGAACCAACTGTACCGACATTGAGCAAGATTGGCTTAATCTCCAATGCTTGGATTTGCTGATACAATTTGGATAAAGCAATGGCGGCATTAACCTTTCCTACACCAATTTCATAAACCGCAATCGAATCATCTGCTGTGTCAAAAGCAAGTTCATTTTTATTCGCAACTAAAATGACAGTTTTAATATTCTTATTAAGTGTCATTTACGCTTCTTGGATGTAAGGGTATTCGAATTCTAATTTGCCCGCATTAATTAAATCTAAATAGTTTTGACAAGCTTTCAATGTGTTTTCGAAGTCCATAAAAGTATAGTTTCCGCAGCTGATTGGATTTTGGAATGGAACTACATAACCTTCTTCCAAAATAATTTCTAATACTTGTTTCATCAATGCTTGAATGTCTTGAGGAGTTCTGCTTGTTCCTGCTAATACCACATAAAAGCCTGTGCAACATCCCATAGGACCTACATAAATAACTTCGTCACCTAAAATCGTACGAATTTCTGTCGCAAAACAGTGCTCCAATGTGTGCATTACTTCAGGAGAAAGCATTCTTTCTGGAGAATTCGGACGAATCATACGAATATCGTATGTTGTATAAGCGTTTACCGCTGATTCATTTGTTTTTGAAGCTTTGGCATATATACCTTGTTTTAGTATAGTGTGATCTACAATAAAACTATTTACTACAGCTTTTTCTTTTGTATACATCTTCTTTTGGATAATGTTATAATCAATGAGTAGGTTGATTTATAACGTATTTTACATTAAAATTTTATTTGTCTCGCACAATAGGAAGACCTGTACAAAGATAACAAATTAATTTTTTACAGAATAACGGTGATTTATCTGTGGTATTGTTTCTTAACCCAGAATATTTGCTGTATCGTAATGCTCTACTGTAGGCATTGGGTCGTAGTAATGGTGCAATAATTTTGCCCACTCTTGGAACAATTCAGACTCGAAAAAAGTTACCGTATGGTCTTCTAAATTTTCCCACTCTACGAATTGAATGTATTCATTACTTTTTTCTAGACTTTTGTGTATGGAATGTCTGATATAGCCTTTGCTCGCAGAGATATATTGCGCCGCGATTTTGTAATCACGTTCAAAGTTCTCTTGTTGTCCTTCTTTAACTGTTAGTTTTACTACTTCTAATACCATAATTTTTATTGATTTATAAGTTGAATTTTAAAGATAGTTATAATTGAAAATACTACAAATTATTCATGTTGCTTGTGGAGAGAAAACAAAAAAATCCTCCTACACTTCTTAGCGCAGGAGGATTCCAAATATTACGATTTGTCCAACTTATTTCTTGTTTTCTAAACACCAGTTACGGGCATTGACAAATGCTTCTAACCAAGGTGATACTTCGTCTTGACGTCCTGCTGGGTAGTTCGCCCAGTTCCATTGGAAGATAGAACGCTCGATGTGTGGCATTGTTACCAAGTGGCGACCTGTTGCGTCACACATCATCGCTGTATTGAAGTCCGAACCGTTTGGATTGTGCGGATATTGCTCGTAAGCGTATTTCGCTACAATGTTGTAACGGTCTTCGCTGTAAGGTAATTTGAATTTACCTTCACCATGTGAAATCCAAACGCCTAAAGTAGAACCTGCTAAAGTACTCAACATTATAGACTTGTTGTCTTGTACTTTTACCGATACGAAGTTAGATTCGTGTTTGCCGGAAGTATTGTGGTGCATTTTACCGTGAACTTCATGGTCCGGATTAATTAAATCCAACTCCATCCACAATTGACATCCGTTACAGATACCTACAGATAGCGTATCCGGACGAGCGAAGAATTTTTCTAAAGCGATTTTTGCTTTCTCATTGTATTTGAAAGCACCAGCCCAACCTTTAGCCGAACCTAAGACGTCTGAGTTAGAGAAACCACCGACAGCACCTACGAATTGGATGTCTTCCAATGTCTCACGACCAGAAATTAAATCCGTCATGTGCACATCTTTCACATCAAATCCAGCTAAATACATGGCATTTGCCATTTCACGCTCTGAGTTCGAACCTTTCTCTCGGATGATAGCCGCTTTAGGGCGAGCACCATTGTAAGCAGGTTTCTTACCATCAAATTGTGTAGGGAAATTGAATGCTAATGGTTGATTTTTATAGTTATTGTAACGTGCATCAGCCGTACCGTTTTTCGATTGTTTTTGGTCTAACAAATACGAAGTTCTGAACCAAGTATCGCGAGTCTCTGTTACATTGAATGCGAAGGTGTCTTCGTTGTTATTGAAAGTTACTTCAGTACCTTCAATCGCTTGACCAATTTTCACCGCTTCTATACTTGCTTGCGTTAATGCTGCTTCGAAAGCTGCATCGTTTTTCGCTTGTAATACGACTGCAATATTCTCATTGAATAAAGCTTTTACTGTATCCGCTTCGCCTAAGTCAGATAAATCGTAGTTAGCCGCTAAGTTGACATCTGCAAAAGTCATCTCCAATAGGGTTGTGATTAAACCACCAGAACCTACGTCGTGACCAGCTGCAACTTGACCTGCTTGGATTAAATCTTGGATAGCGTTGAATGCTTTTTTGAAGTAAGCAGCATCCGTGATAGTTGGCACTTCTTTACCAATCTTATTCAAGATTTGAGCGAATGAAGAACCACCTAGCTTAAAGCTATCTTTTGATAAATTGATGTAATAGATAGAACCTGCATTTTTAGATAAAACCGGCTCTACTACTTTATTAATATCTGTACAGTTACCTGCTGCTGAAATAATCAAAGTTCCTGGAGCGATTACATTTTCACCATTTGGATACTTTTGTTTCATTGATAAAGAGTCTTTACCTGTCGGAATGTTGATACCTAATTCGATTGCAAAATCCGAACAAGCTTTTACTGCTTGGTACAAGCGAGCATCTTCGCCTTCATTGTTACAAGCCCACATCCAGTTAGCCGATAAAGAAACTCCAGCTAAACCATTTTTGATAGGAGCAAATACCAAGTTAGATAAAGATTCTGCAATTGCTGTTCTTGAAGCAGCCGCAGGGTCAACGATAGCCGCTACTGGCGAGTGACCAACAGTCGTTGCAATACCTTCTTTACCTTTGAAGTCTAATGCCATTACACCTACATTATTCAATGGTAACTGTAAAGGACCAGCACATTGTTGTTTCGCTACACGACCACCTACACAACGGTCAACTTTGTTTGTTAACCAATCTTTACAAGCTACTGCTTCTAATTGTAATATGTTGTTTAAGTAAGTAGGAACGTCAGCAACATTATATTCCACATCTGCGTAATTTCTCACGACAGTGTTGTCTTTCATGTATGTTTTTGGAGAAGAACCGAAGAAATCAGCCAAATCATAATCCATTGGTTTTGCACCCGTAGTTTGCGATTGGAAAGTAAATCTATGGTCTCCCGTTACATCACCAACCGTGTACATTGGCGCACGTTCACGTTCCGCCACACGTTGTAATGTTTCGATATCTTTCTCAGCAATCACCAAGCCCATACGTTCTTGGGATTCGTTACCGATAATTTCTTTTGCAGAAAGGGTAGGGTCGCCTACTGGCAATTTATCCAAATCAATTAAACCACCTGTTTCTTCTACCAATTCAGACAAACAGTTTAAGTGTCCACCTGCACCGTGGTCGTGGATGGAAACAATAGGGTTATTATCCGATTCGACTAAACCTCGAATGGCATTCGCCGCACGTTTTTGCATCTCAGGGTTAGAACGTTGAATCGCATTCAACTCAATTCCCGAACCGAAAGCACCTGTATCCGCTGATGATACTGCAGCACCACCCATACCGATACGGTAGTTTTCACCACCTAAGATAACGATTTTATCGCCTGTTTGAGGCGTGTGTTTTTTAGCTTGCTCTAATTTACCATAACCCACACCGCCTGCTTGCATGATTACTTTATCGTAACCTAATTTGCGACCTTCTTCTTCGTGTTCGAAAGTCAATACAGAACCAGTGATTAAAGGCTGACCGAATTTATTACCGAAATCAGAAGCACCGTTTGACGCTTTGATTAAGATATCCATTGGCGTCTGGTATAACCATTCACGCTCTTGTACCGCTTTTTCCCAAGGTCTGTCTTGCAACAAACGCGAGTAAGCTGTCATATAAATCGCTGTACCAGCCAAAGGCAAAGCTCCTTGACCACCAGCCAGACGGTCACGAATCTCACCGCCAGAACCTGTAGCTGCTCCAGAGAATGGCTCAACCGTAGTAGGGAAGTTGTGTGTTTCCGCTTTTACGGATAATACCGATTCAAATTCTTTCTCTTCGTAGAAATCTGGTTTATCAGCTGATTTAGGTGCAAATTGCGTTACTTTAGGCCCTTTGATAAAGGCTACGTTATCTTTATATGCAGAAATAATCTCGTTAGGATTTGTTTCAGATGTTTTCTTGATTAATTTGAATAAAGAAGTCGGTTGTTCTTCACCATCAATGATAAAAGTACCATTGAAGATTTTGTGACGACAGTGTTCCGAGTTTGCTTGTGAGAAAGCAAATACTTCTGAATCCGTTAATTTACGACCTAATTTAGTCGCTAAATTATTTAAGTATTCTACCTCTTCAGGGTTTAAAGCTAAACCTTCAGATTTATTATAGGCATCAATATCGTCGATTTCCAAAATAGGTTCTGGCTGAATATTGATGGTGTACATTTCTTGTGTCAAGGCAGCATATTTCTGCGAAATCATAGGATCGAAATCATTGAAATCTGCTGGAACAGGTTGAAATTCTTCAATACGAATCAAACCTTCAATACCCATATTCTGTGTGATTTCTACAGCATTTGTACTCCAAGGCGTAATCATCGCTGCACGAGGACCTACATAGTAACGGTTAAGGGTTTGATCGTCAAGTTTTTTGGCGTTGCCGAATAGCCAGTTGAGTTTTGTAATGTCTTCTTGTGATAAAGAGTTAACACTTTGAACAGCATAAACGATGTTCGATGGGTTCTCAAAGAAATGGATCATTATTGTATGTTAGTTTTGAACGTTCTTCAAATTAAAATACAAAAATACGCATTATTTTAGAATCATTTGCATGAAAGTAGATTTGTTGGTAAATAGGTATTTATTCACATTTCATACTTCTTAATGAAAATAAAAAGTTAAAAATTAAAAATATTATTGAAAAGTTAATTAAAATCCCTAAGTTAGTGTCAACTTTAGGGGTGTCTACATTTTTGTAGGCTGAGATTTTACCCTCATAACCTGATCTAGATCATACTAGCGTAGGGAAAAGTAAGATGTCTTCGTGTATTTGCATTTCGCAATTTCGTAGCCATTCCTAAAGTTTTACTTAAACAAAATTTAGGAATGGAACTTACAATCAATCATCAAATTTATTATTTCGACCAAGGGCTTAGCTCTTTAGAAGAATTGGTGTTGTTCAAGACCAAAGGGCAAACCAAAGGTGTCGCTGTGGCCTTAAATCAGCGTGTGATTCCCAAATCACAATGGTCAGAAACCAAAATTCAAAATCAGGATAATATTCTTTTGCTGACTGCTACGCAGGGCGGTTAATTCACTTTATAAATACACAAAATTATGAGACAAGACCAAATTACAACAGCCCCCTTTCCGAATTCAAGGAAAGTGTTCATTTCTGGGAACATTCATCCCATTAAAGTCGCCATGCGTGAGATTCAATTAAGCCCCACAAAAATGCGCAATGGTGTAGTAGAAATGAATCCTCCAGTGACCGTTTATGATACCTCTGGACCTTATACCGATGTCCATGCGGATATAGATGTACGAAGTGGTTTACCGCGAATTCGCGAACAGTGGATTTTGGATAGAGGGGATGTGGATATTCTTCCAGATTTCAGTTCTGAATATGGTAAGGAACGCCTAGCAGATAAAAAATTAGATCATTTGCGATTTCAATATTTAGCAAATCCTAAAAGAGCCAAAATAGGAAAAAATGTAACTCAGTTATATTATGCCAAACAGGGAATTATCACTCCTGAAATGGAATATGTGGCAATTCGTGAAAATCAACGCATAGAGCAACTCGAGAATGCTACCAAAGGGATTGCTCATCAGCATGAAGGTGAAAGTTTTGGAGCTAACACGCCAAAAGGAAAAATAACTCCTGAATTTGTTCGTGCTGAAATTGCAGCAGGCAGAGCCATTATTCCGAATAATATAAATCATCCCGAAAGCGAGCCCATGATTATAGGTCGTAATTTTTTGGTGAAAATAAATGCCAACATTGGTAATAGCGCAGTAACTTCCAGTATCGAAGAGGAAGTAGAAAAGGCGGTCTGGGCATGCCGTTGGGGGGCGGATACCATAATGGATTTGTCTACGGGTAAGAATATCCACGAGACACGTGAATGGATTATTCGTAACTCTCCGGTACCTATCGGAACAGTACCGATTTATCAAGCTTTAGAAAAAGTGAATGGCATTGCTGAAGATTTAACTTGGGAAATATTCCGTGATACATTGATAGAACAGGCCGAGCAAGGTGTTTCTTATTTTACGATTCATGCGGGCGTGCTTTTGAGATATATTCATTTGACCGCTAATCGTGTAACGGGTATTGTATCACGTGGAGGTTCAATTATGGCTAAATGGTGTTTGTTTCATCATAAGGAAAATTTTCTATATACACATTTCGAAGAAATCTGTGAAATTATGAAGCAATACGATGTTGCTTTTTCATTGGGAGATGGTCTTCGTCCTGGAGCTATTGCGGATGCGAATGATGCAGCACAATTTGCAGAATTAGAGACTTTGGGTGAATTGACAAAAATCTCATGGAAGCACGATGTACAGGTGATGATAGAAGGACCGGGGCATGTGCCGATGCATTTGATCGAAGAAAATATGGAAAAACAATTGCAAGAATGCGACGAAGCTCCTTTCTATACTTTGGGGCCATTGACAACGGATATTGCGCCGGGGTATGATCATATCACTTCAGCAATTGGCGCGGCAATGATTGGTTGGTACGGGTGTGCGATGTTATGTTATGTGACACCAAAAGAGCACTTGGGGCTACCAAATAAAAAAGATGTAAAAGACGGTGTGATTACCTACAAATTGGCTGCACATGCTGCAGATTTAGCAAAAGGCCATCCTGGAGCGCAGTATCGTGACAATGCATTGAGCAAAGCGCGTTTTGAATTCCGTTGGGAAGATCAATTCAATCTTTCGTTAGATCCAGATACAGCACGTGAATTTCATGATGAAACATTACCAGCTGATGCTGCCAAGGTTGCACATTTCTGTTCGATGTGTGGTCCCAAATTCTGTTCGATGAAGATCACACAAGAAATTCGTGATTCTGTGGAAGATGGGATGCTCGAAAAATCAGAAGAATTTATAGCAAACGGCAAGGAAATATATTTATGATAGTAGTCATAAGTCCAGAACAAAATTATCCAAAAGAAACATTGTGGGCAAATAGATTGCTGGAAGTTGGGTTAGAGTGTTTTCATATCCGAAAGCCTCATTGGGATGATGGGGCAGTATGCAAATATGTAGGGGAAATTGACCCAAGTTATCATGCTAAAATAGTGCTGCACGATCGATTAGAAGTTTCCCAGACATATGGTATAAAGCGCTTACATATCAGTGAAAAGAACAGAAAAAATAAGGTGATGGAAATAAAAGAGGGAATGACTTATTCGACTTCGGTTCATAATATGGCTGATTTTAATGAATTAGAAATGATTTGGGATTATGCTTTTGTGAGTCCAATTTTTCCAAGTTTATCTAAGGTCGGTTATGGTCAAAATACTGCTGTATTCCATCAATTAAAATCTAGAAAAAACTTTCATACAAAATTGATTGGTTTGGGAGGAGTTGCTCCCGAAAATATATCGAATGTATACGAAGCAGGCGTAGATGGGGTGGCTTTGTTAGGATATATATGGCAGTCATATAATCCTTTAAATTCCTTTATATTATGCAAAAGTTAAGGCCTTATGTACTATGTATTGGAGGTTTTGATCCTTCAGGCGGAGCAGGTGTTTTGGCGGATATCAAGACTTTAGAGCAAGTCAAAGTCATGGGGCTTTCGGTGTTGACGTGCAATACCCTACAGACCGACAAGGAATTTGTGACCTTAGATTGGTTTCAAACTGATGATATAGTGCGGGCTATTCGTAAGCTAATGAAAACATATCCGGTAGACTATGTAAAAATTGGAGTAGTTCGAAATCCAGCAATGCTTGGTCAAATTGTGAAAGAGGTACTTTCTATTCGTTCAAGTTGCAAAATTATTTGGGATACGGTGTTTGGTAGTTCTTCTGGCTTTGACTTTTTTGAGTTTAAAAATATGGAATTGCTACAAAATGTATTTCCCAAATTGTTTCTTATTACACCCAATAGTATGGAGTACAATCTATTGAGGCAATATAATCTGTTGCATGATAGGCTTTATGTGTTAAAAAAAGCGGGCCATAATCCCGAAGAAATCGGAGCTGATGTACTGTTCACTGCTGGAGAAGAAATAGAAGTACATAATGAACAAGTAAAACTTCCACCCAAACATGGCTCTGGTTGTGTGCTGGCGACCGCTATAACAGCATATTTAGCATTGGGAAATGATTTGGAAACGGCCTGTAATCTAGGAAAGGATTACATATTGAAGTTGTTGAAAAGTAATGAAACATTATTAGGTTATCACAATGAATAAGATTAGCAAATTGCAATATATCTCTCAGGGGAACACTTGGGAAGAGCAGGTAAATAATATTACAACGGCATTGAATCACGGCGTGAAGTGGGTTCAATTGCGTTGGAAAGAATCTCCAAAAGAACAAGTTTTTGATTTAGCGCGTTTAGTAAAAGTTTGGTGTATGTCCAATCAAGCCAAATTGATTATCAACGATCACGTGGATATTGCGAAATCTGTAAATGCGGATGGGGTACATTTGGGTTTAGCGGATATGAATATATCGGATGCGAAGAGGTTATTAGGTGAAGGAAAAATTTATGGGGGGACAGCTAATTCCTTAGAAGATATTTATCTAAGAATACAGGAAGGTTGTGATTATATTGGTTTAGGGCCTTTTAGGTTTACAGCTACTAAGTTAAACTTGAGTCCAATTTTAGGATTGGAAGGTTATAAAAATATTATAGCTCATCTCAAAACTTTGAATTCATTTCCGCCAATAATAGCTATTGGAGGTATTCAATTGGAAGATATTAAATCCTTACAAGATGCAGGAGTATATGGTGTGGCTTTGTCAAAATATATCACGGAAACACCGCAGGAAGTAATTAAAATTCAAGAATTATTATGAACAACAAACTTAAAATAGCAGATAAAATATTTGATTCCCGACTTTTTCTCGGAACGGGGAAATTCGGAGACTTAACACAAATGCAACAAGCTATAACGGTTTCTGGTTCAGAATTAGTTACTGTTGCTTTGCGAAGGGTAGATGTTAAGCAATCAAAACAGCAAAATATTATTCATTATTTGCAAGAAATAAAGGTGAACTTGTTGCCGAATACTTCGGGAGCACGTACCGCGGAAGAGGCTGTGATGTTAGCCGAAATGGGACGTGAGGCAATGGAAACAAACTGGGTGAAACTCGAAATTCATCCCGATCCACGTTATTTGATGCCTGATCCAATAGAAACTTTATTAGCTGCAAAAAAGCTAGTTAAAAGTGGTTTTGTTGTATTGCCCTATATTCATGCTGATCCTGTGTTGTGCAAACGGCTTGAAGAAGTTGGGACTGCAGCAGTGATGCCTTTAGCTGCGCCTATTGGAAGTAATAAAGGTTTGCGTACTATAGATTTTTTGGAAATTATCATCGAGCAATGTCATGTTCCTGTAATTGTGGACGCAGGTCTTGGCGCACCATCCGATGCGGCTAAGGCTATGGAATTAGGAGCTGATGCGGTTCTTGTGAATACCGCTATTGCAGTAGCAAATAATCCTATTGAAATGGCATTAGCATTCAAAGAGGCTGTGATTGCGGGGAGAAGAGCTTTTGAAAGTGGTGTTCCGCAGATTCGTCATTATGCAGAGCCATCCAGTCCTTTAAATACATTCTTATTTTAAAATATTATGGAAACATTTCTGTCTTATTTTCATAAGTATAAATGGGATGAAATAAAGTTTAAGATTAATAATATCAGCCCAGATGAAGTGAAAAGAGCGTTAGATAAACGCAAAAGATCATTGGAGGATTTTTTGATTTTGCTTTCGCCTGAAGCGGCAGATTTTCTACCTGAAATGGCAAATCAGTCGCAGTTATTAGCACGGCAACGTTTTGGAAAAACTATACAATTATTTGCGCCTTTGTACTTGAGTAATGAATGTCAAAATATTTGTACCTATTGCGGTTTTAGTTTGGATAATAAAATTAAGCGCAAGACTTTGTCTAATATGGAATTGCTGCTGGAAGCTTCAGAACTCAAAAGTCGAGGAATAGATCATGTGTTGTTAGTGAGTGGCGAAGCTAACCATACTGTCGGAATTGATTATTTCCTCAATGCTGTTCGTTTGCTAAAGCCCTTATTTTCGAATATTTCGTTGGAAGTGCAACCCTTGGAAGAAGATGAATATCGGTTATTGAATGAAGCTGGGGTACATTCGATTTTGGTTTATCAAGAAACCTATCATCAGGAAGTTTATAAAAAATATCATCCCAAAGGTAAAAAATCTAATTTTGAATATCGCCTAGAAACACCTGATCGGATTGGTCGAAGCAAGATGCATAAAATAGGCTTAGGTGTGCTGTTGGGTTTGGAAGATTGGCGCGTAGACAGCTTCTTCAATGCTTTGCATTTGGATTATCTGCAAAAGAAATATTGGCAAACCCGTTATACCGTTTCTTTTCCACGTTTACGTCCTGCCGAAGGTGTGATTAAACCCAATTACGAGATTTCGGATCAGGAATTGTTGCAATTGATTTGTGCTTATCGAATTTGGAATCCAGATTTGGAATTGTCAATTTCCACCCGTGAAAGCGAGTATTTTCGTGACAATATCATTCGTATGGGGATAACCAGTATGAGTGCAGCTTCCAAAACTAATCCCGGAGGTTATGTAGTTGATCCGCAATCATTGGAGCAATTTGAGATTTCGGATGAACGCTCTGTGCCTGATATTATTACAGTAATTCAAAATGCAGGTTATGAAGCTGTATTAAAAGATTGGGAAAGTATATTATGATAAATTCCACTGACCAATTTGCACGATATAGTCGTCAGGTTTTTATTGAAGAAGTAGGAATCGAAGGGCAACGTGCGATTATGAATGCTAAAGTTTTGGTAATAGGAGCAGGAGGTTTAGGGAGTGTCGTTTTACCCTATTTAGCGGCTGCCGGAGTGGGAAATATAACAGTTGTTGATTTTGATAAAGTTGAATGGCATAACCTAAACCGCCAAATTATTCATCAAGAATTATCCGTAGGGAAACCGAAAGTAGATAGTGCTTCGTATTTTCTTCAACAGTTGAATTCTTTTATTAAGATTGAAACTATAGAAGGGCGACTGGATATATTAAATGTAGAAAAAATCATCCAGTCCTATGATATTATTGTGGACTGTTCGGACAATTTTGAAACACGCTATCTTGTTAATGATACATGTGTAGCTTTAGGTAAAACTTTAGTCTATGGAAGTATTTTTGCTTTCGAAGGTCAAGTCGCAGTTTTTAATTATCAAGGCAGCAAGCATCTACGAGATATTTTTCCTGAACCACCCGAACCAGATATGGTTCCCAATTGCGATAAAAATGGTGTTTTGGGTCCCTTGCCGGGTGTAATTGGGAGTATGATGGCTATGTTAACCTTGCAAATTATAGTAGGGATGAATATTCCTGTCAATGAATTAATGTTGTTTGATTTGCGAAAATGGAATTATACCAAACTTTTATTTTGATTATCTGTCACAGGATGCAACAGGATACTTTTGTTTAAAAAAGATTTTAATATTGGTTATTAAAAGTTTAATTATGAGACCTATAGCCTTTATTAGCTTCTTTATATTTATATTCTTGCAAATACCTCCTGTTTTTGGTCAACAGAAAAAGGCCAGCAAGAGTCAAAGTAAACCTATGAATGTGCTGTTTATTGCAACTGATGATATGCGTGCGGATTTGCAGGTGTATGGGCATGAATTAGCGAAAACTCCGAATCTGGATAAGTTTGCAAAAGAGGGCGTAATGTTCGAACGTGCTTATTGTCAATATCCTTTGTGTGGCCCATCGCGAGCATCTTTGCTAACGGGACGTAGACCTACGACTTCTGGATTGTATGGAAATAGAGAGTGGTACGGCGCATCTTTTCCAGAATGGAAAAGTATTCCTATGTATTTTAAAGAACAAGGTTATATCACTTGGCGTACTGGTAAAATATTTCATGGTGGAATTGACGATACGGATGCGTGGATGGAAGGAGGTGAAAAAAGAGATCATAATGCACCCATTAATACGGATGCGCCTTCGGCTGTTCCGGTAACACAATATTATGCTAATATTTGGAAATCTGCACCTAAAATTACAGAAGGAGCTGATCCAGAAGTCAGATCTGATCGATGGGAAGCAGTAGAAGGTGAAGTTGCTTATAATTTGGGTGATACCAAAGTAGGTGATAAAGCAATAGAGTACATACGCCGTAGTAAAACAGAGAAGAAACCATTTTTCTTAGCTGTAGGCTTTTCAAAACCGCATACGCCATTTGTCGCACCAAAAGAGTTTTTTGATTTATATAACAAAGAAGATATTAAATTACCGGTAAATTTTTCATCACTTCCTGTTGTTCCAATTGGTTTCCCACAAGGGGCGACGCGTTTGCGTAATGCTGATTTCTTTGTCAACAGAACAGCGTCAGCAGATGAAGCAAAGGATTATATAAAAGCGTATTTAGCTTGTATAAGTTATGTGGATTGGAATGTAGGACGTGTTTTGGATGAATTAGATAAACAGGGATTAAGAGAGAATACCATTATTGTTTTTTGGAGTGATCACGGCTATCAATTAGGGGAAAGAGGTAAATGGTCTAAAGCGGGTTCATTGTGGGAGCAAGGCACAAGAGTTCCTTTTATTATTCTCGATCCGAGAGCACAAGGAAATGGTACTTCATCTTCCCGTACGGTTGAATTAATAGATATATATCCAACTTTGGTCGAGGCTTGTGGACTTCCAATGCCAACTGGTTTAGATGGTGTAAGTCTAATTCCTTTACTCCAAAACCCTAAGGCACCTTGGGATAGACCTGCTTACACGGTTTGGAATGAACACAATAAGGGAGTGACAGGGGTAGTAGTACGTACAGAGCGTTGGCGTTATGCGGAATTTTTTGGGAATGGTGCAGGCGCATTTTTAACTGACGCGGTGAACGACCCACATGAATTAATCAATCTAGTTGAAAATCCGCAATATAAAGAGGTTGTTGACCAACTTTCAAAGTTAGCCCGTGACCATGTAAAAGGAAAAACTGAGCTCACAAATTAGTTAAATTGTATAAATGTTAGTAAAGACAAATTCGCCTGGATTTGTCTTTTTTATTTTTAATAAGATAATGCTGAATATTTTTCATTTTAATGCAGTTAACGCTAACATATTTTGTTGTATTCTGCTATTCAAAAGCCTATCTTTGTAACTCAAAAATTTTAAAAGATGAATATTTCTTACAATTGGCTTAAGAATTACTTAAATATAGATAAAACTCCAGATGAGCTTTCGTTGATATTGACCGATATCGGTTTAGAGGTGGAAGCTGTTGAAAAAGTAGAATCTATACCAGGCGGTCTTGAAGGCTTGGTGGTAGGGGAAGTGTTGAGTGCAGAGCAACATCCAAATGCAGATAAACTACGTGTGACTAAGGTTAATGTCGGAACAGATACACCTTTGGATATTGTATGTGGTGCACCTAATTGCCGAGCTGGATTGAAAGTAATTGTAGCAACTGTAGGAACTGTATGTCATCCAACTGCTGGTGAACCTTTTAAAATCACAAAATCTAAAATCCGTGGTGAAGTATCTGAAGGTATGCTGTGTGGCGAAGACGAAATTGGCTTGGGAACTTCTCATGCAGGAATCGTGGAATTGCCTGCAGATGCGCAAGTAGGTACTTTAGTGAAAGATTTCTACGAAATTAAAGACGATTATCGTTTCGAAATCGGTTTGACACCAAACCGTGCGGATGCGGCTTCACATTTAGGTGTAGCTCGCGATTTGGCAGCATATTTCCGTACAAACTATACTTTGCCAAATGTGGAGGCTTTCGCAGAAGGTACTGCTCAGGATACAACTGTGGTGGTTGAAAGTGAAGATGCTCCAAGATATTCTGGTGTGAATATTTCAGGTGTGAAAGTTGCGGAATCTCCAGAATGGTTAAAAGAAAAATTAAGTGCTATTGGTATTCGTTCAATTAATAACATTGTCGATATTACCAACTATATCTTACACGATTTAGGTCAACCTTTGCATGCATTTGATGCAGCTAAGATAGCTGGAAACAAAATTGTTGTGCGTAAGGCGACCGAAGGTGAAGCATTCAAAACGTTGGATGGTGTAGAGCGCAAGTTGTCTGCTGAAGATTTAGTTATTGCTGACTCTGAAAAACCAATGTGTATTGCTGGTGTTTTCGGAGGAGAGTATTCAGGTGTGACAGAATCAACTACGGATATTTTCTTAGAATCAGCATATTTCAATCCTGTTTCAGTTCGTAAGACATCAAAACGTCATGCGTTGAAAACAGATTCTTCTTTCCGTTTCGAAAGAGGTACTGATCCTAATATTACTGTGTTTGCGCTTAAGCGTGCAGCTTTATTGATACAAGAAATCGCTGGAGGTGAAATATCATCTACGGTTACTGATATTTATCCAAATCCAGTTGAGCCATTCAAATTTGAAGTTAGCTACCGCAATGTACAACGTTTGATTGGTAAAGATATTCCTGCAGAACAGATCAAAGAAATTATTTTGGCTTTAGGTATTGCGGTAACGGCTGAAAATGATGGCGTTCTTTCGGTAGAAGTTCCTGCGTACAAAGTTGATGTAACACGTGAGGTGGATGTGATCGAAGAGGTATTGCGTATTTATGGTTACAACAATATTGAGTTGAAGTCTCAAATTTTAGCTTCTTTAAATACACAAGAAAAACCAGACAAAGAAGCTGTATTAAATCAAGTAGCTGATTTGTTGATTGCGAATGGATTTAGAGAGATTTTATCGAATTCATTGACAAAAGGAATTTATGCGGATGACGAGGCAACGGCAGTTAAGTTATTCAATCCTTTGAGTTCGGATTTGGATACTATGCGTCAAAATATGGTGTATTCTGCTTTGACTGCAATAGAATACAACCAAAAGCGTAAACAATCCGATCTTAAAATCTTCGAATATGGTAAAACTTACCATTTGAAAGAAGAAGGATACGAAGAGAAACAACGTTTTGCGTTGGCTATAGCTGGAAAAAAAGAAGCAGAACAATGGAATACCGCTTCCAAAAATGTAAATTTCTATAATTTGAAATCAGCGGTGGATACGATTGTGAAGCGTCTTAAAATTGACAGTTTGCAAATTGTAGAAACCACTAATGCAAACTTAGCTTATGGCTTGGATTATATGAAAGGCCAAAAAGTATTAGTTTCTTTAGGTGCTGTGCATGCAGATGCTTTGAAAAATGCGGATGTGGATGGACAAGTTTATTTTGCGGATTTTGATTGGGATTTGGTGTTGAAAGCAATTCGTAAAAATTCAATCAAATACAAGGAGGTGTCTAAATTCCCTGCTGTTCGTAGAGATTTAGCCTTGTTAGTTGATGAAGCAATTACATTCGAAAAGTTAAAAACTGTGGCATTAAAAACAGATAGAAAATTATTGAAGGATGTAAATATTTTTGATGTTTATAAAGGTGATAAATTGCCAGCAGGCAAAAAGTCTTATGCTCTGAGTTTTACGATTCAGGACGAAGAAAAAACGCTAAATGATAAACAAATTGATAGCATTATTCAAAAATTAATTATTAACTTTGAGAAAGAGACTAACGCAGTAGTGCGCTAGTTGCTCGTTACAATAATTTTAATTGCGTAAAAAGTATGGCATCATTATCGTCACAAATGAATATTATCGTTGAGAAAACGAAAAATTTAATTCAATTGTGTGAAGCTTTACAAGAGGAGAATGATCTGCTAAAGTTAGAATTACAATCTGTTCAGGTAGCATTTGAAACCAGTACAGAAAAAGTAAAACAACTTGAAGAACAGACAAAAGCGATGGCAGTAGCCCGTGCTCTTGATGAAGCGGATATCGATAAAGAGGCAATAAATGAAAAAATACTTGACACAAAACAAAAAATTAACGATTTTGTGCGGGAAATAGACAGATGTATAAACTTATTGAAGTAGATAAGTGATAGTAGGAAAATAAGTTTATTACGTTATTAAGCTCGATAACCATGGGAGAGATTTCCATAAAAATAAATATCGCAGATCGCGTGTATCCACTAAGGGTTACAGCAGAAGAGGAAGAAGTGATTAGACATGCTGCGAAATTGATAAATGAAAAAATAAAGGAATTGCAAGAAAATTATGCAGTTCGTGATAAACAAGATTTATTATCTATGTGTGTATTACAGTACGCAACAGGGATGATAAAGGCTGAAAGACAGGTGCAGCAACAGGATGTGGGATTGGAACAGTCTATTCACGAATTAGATAATTTATTGACGGATTTCTTTACTAAATAATATCGTTCTTTTAGAGCTATATAACGACGAATTTGCCGCAATTAAATTCGGGTTGTCACTATTTTAAACTTAACGCTTCAATATCACGAGCAATATTAAGATATAGGCCATTTTGCTTTACGCCATCTAGGTCATAATCAAACGCTCAAATCATGTGTAATCGAAGTTTAATAATACTTGGGACCTGTTAATTTAATTGCGGTTTTTTTTTGCCGAAAAACATTAAAACTAATAATATATAAATTAATAATATGGAGTTAATTACCACAATTTCAATTATAATATCACTTTTAATTGGTATTGTTATTGGCCGATATCTGTTGCAGATGTTGTTCAAGAAGCAAGAACAAGAAGCCAAGGAAAAAGCTGAGAATATCATAAAAGAGGCTGAAAAGCAAGCTGAACACGTAAAAAAACAAAGACAATTAGAAGCTAAAGAGAAATTTTTACAATTAAAGGCTGAACACGAAAAAGAAGTAAGTCAACGTAACAATACGATCAGCCAAAAAGAAAATTCTATAAGACAAAAAGAGCAATCTTTAAATCAAAAATTAGAAAATCTAAATCGCGAAAAACAAGAATTAGATAAGAAAAGTACGAAACTTGATCAATTAATCGAGGTTAATGAGAAGAAAAGCGAAGAAGTTGAACAACTAAAAAATCAACATATTAGTCAATTAGAGACTATCGCTGGTCTTACTGCTGAAGAAGCGAAAGAGCAATTAGTTACTTCTCTACGTGAAGAAGCTCGTTCGCAAGCCATGATTCAAATCAAAGATATTGTCGATGAAGCTAAATTAACGGCTTCTAAAGAGGCTAAAAAAGTAGTCATCCAAACTATCCAACGTACAGCTACTGAGTCAGCTATTGAAAATACAGTGTCTATTTTCAATATTGAAAATGATGAAATCAAAGGTCGTATTATCGGTCGTGAGGGGCGTAATATTCGTGCTTTGGAGGCTGCCACAGGGATTGAGATTATCGTAGACGATACACCAGAAGCTATTATCTTATCTGGTTTCGATCCAGTACGTCGTGAGATTGCACGCTTGTCATTACACCGTTTGGTGACGGATGGTCGTATTCACCCCGCACGTATCGAAGAAGTAGTTGCGAAAACTAGAACACAGATAGAAGACGAAATCGTCGAAATCGGTGAACGTACAGCTATCGACTTAGGTATTCACGGATTACACCCTGAATTGATTCGTATGGTAGGCCGTATGCGTTACCGTTCTTCATACGGTCAAAACTTATTACAGCACTCACGTGAGGTAGCTAACTTTGCAGCTACGATGGCAGCGGAATTAGGCTTAAATGTAAAACACGCTAAACGCGCGGGTCTTTTGCACGATATAGGTAAAGTACCAGATGACAACCCAGAATTGCCACACGCAATTTTAGGTATGCAGTTAGCAGAAAAATATAAAGAACACCCAGATGTATGTAATGCTATCGGTGCTCACCACGACGAGATTGAAATGACTTCTATGATTTCTCCAGTGGTACAAGCATGTGATGCGATTTCAGGAGCTCGACCTGGTGCACGTCGTGAGGTGGTAGAAAGCTACATTAAACGTCTGAAAGAATTAGAAGAATTAGCATTATCTTACCCTGGTGTTGAAAAAACTTTCGCTATCCAAGCTGGACGTGAATTACGTGTCGTGGTCGAATCTGAGAAAGTAACAGATGCACAAGCTGAAATTTTGGCTGCTGACATTTCTAACCGTATCCAAACAGAGATGACTTATCCTGGTCAAATTAAAGTTACCGTGATTCGCGAGACGCGTTCGGTGTCTTACGCAAAATAGATTTTTATTGAAATTTATATAAGCAAAGCCCTAACTTTATAGTTGGGGCTTTTACTTTTTATAGACTTAACCAAGATGGACATTACCAAAAGATTCGATAGGCTTCTCGGTATTTATTTTTATTTGCAATCTAAACCATTGGTCAAAGCACAGGATTTAGCGGATAAATATGAAGTGAGTTTACGTACGATTTACCGTGATATCAAATCCCTGGAGCAGGCTGGTATTCCGATAAGTGGAGAGGCAGGTTATGGTTATTCTTTGATGAATACGTACAAAATTCAGCCGATGAATTTTACCGAACAAGAAGCACTGAGTTTTGGAGTAGCAGAGAAACTCATGCAGCATTATCTGGATAAAGAGATGGGAACGCATTTTTCGAATGCACTAGTGAAGATGAAAAGTGTTTTGCGTTTTAGTGATAAAGAAAATGTTGCGGACCTAGAATCAAAAGTCCTTATCAACAAGCAAAAGAATTTTCTGAATGAAAATGTGCCTGCAGCTTTGGCTATGCTGTTTGAAAGTATGGTAAAGAAAAAACAGATTCATCTTACCTATAAATCTGTGGAGAGCAATTTGCAAGAGAGGAACATTGAAGTGGTAGGTGTTTATCAAGAAGGACAATTTTGGTATTTTTTGGCTTATTGCCATTTGCGGAAAGAAGTTCGTCAGTTTAGACTTGACCGTATCGAACATATTCGACTTACGGATTTACGGTATACACAGTCGTTGAAGCCATTACATGAATATTTAGAAGAACAGAAAAAGGCTGAAGTTATAATTTCTGTCAGAATATTAGTTAAAAAGTCAATGGCGAGATATCTACATTGGGAAAGGCAGTATTATGGATTTGTAAGAGAAGTAGAAAAAGGGGATAGTGTAGAAATGCATTTTCAGACAAGTAATCTAGAACACTTTGCGCGTTGGTTTCTGATGTTTTCGGATGAATCCATAATTCTTGAACCCGAAGAGCTGAAACTAAAAGTAAAAAGCGTGTTAGAAGGTGCTTTGAAAAACCTTAAATAATTGATAATAGAAACTGAGAATTGAATTAGATATCTCTTTTCGGTCGATATGACGTTATTAAATTATCGTCATTCCGACGGAAGGAGGAATCTATAAATTAAGAAAAGTCTTTGGGTATAATAAAAAGTCAGATTGCTTCGACACACTTTGTCGAAGCAATCTATTGTCTTAACGTAATTTCTACAGAACTAATACCTATCCCAAAAGAAAGGTGGCTCAATCCCTAAAGCTCTTAAATACACAAAACCTTGAGCCCTATGATGAATTTCATTGTCAATGAAATACATGAGATTGTGTACGATCGGAAATTTATATTCTCCAAATAAATTGAAATCATCATGGAATCTTTCTTCTGGAATTTGGTTGTATAAATCAATCAGAACTGGCGTATCTTTATCCCATTGTGCAAGTAGTTCTGCTTTAGTATGAAGAGGTAAATCATGATTGTACTTCTCTATTTTGTCGTGGACAATGCCATCTAAGCCAGGTACGGCTAGTGAAAGCATTTCTTTAATCAAATCAGCGAAGGTACGCATGCCTCCAATCGAAAATTTGAATAATTCTTCTTCAGGAAACTTTTCGATAGTTTTCCGAGTTAAATTACGATGTCCTAACCAATGTTCTAATAAATCTGCTTTTGAAATAATTACTGTCTTTTCCATTTTTTAAGGTTTTAATGATACATCAAAAGTAGGTATGGCTTGTGACAACAGTTTGTCAGTAGTATGAATGAAAATAAAAAAGGAGCAAATCAATTTGCTCCTTTCCAATATTTTGAGATTGCCGATTAAATTTTAGGCTCTTGCTGACTTAAACAGTGGAAACTTCCCAATCCCCATATTATATCTACAGAATTGATTCCGATAACCTTGCGGTCTGGGAAACAAGATTGGATAATTTCTAAAGCTTTTTCATCATTCTTATCATTAAAGATTGGAACAACGACTACTTTGTTTGCAATGTAAAAGTTAGCATAAGAAGCGGGTAAGCGTGTGTCATCATAAATTACTGCACCAGGCATTGGTAATTCTACAATATTCAACTTACGTCCATCTAATAAAGTCATTTGTTTCAAGGCTTCTAAATTCTCTTGCAACAAATGATAATTTTCGTCTTCAGGATTTTCTTCTACTACTGTAATGACTGTATCTTCATTTACGAAACGTGTAATATCATCGATGTGACCATCTGTATCATCTCCAACGATTCCATCACCCAACCATAAAACTTGCTCTTGACCGTAATATTCTTTCAAATATTGTTCGATTTCTTCTTTCGTCAAGTGAGGGTTACGGTTTTCATTCAACAAACAAGCGGTTGTAGTCAAGATTGTACCAGCACCATTGAATTCTACCGAACCACCTTCCATTACAATAGGAGGAGTGAACAAAGGTAAATCAAAGTGTTTAGCAATCTTAGTGGGAACTACATCATCCAAATCGTATGGAGGATATTTATCACCCCATGCATTGTAACCCCAGTCTACGATACCTTTTTTGTTTTCCGTTTTATTTACGACGAAAGCAGGACCATGGTCTCTACACCAAGCGTCGTTTGTTTCGTGGAAATAGAATTCTACGTTCTCTAGATTTGCTTCAACAGCTTGTAAATAACCTAAAGCAAAATCCTTCATAGCCTCATCTGCCACATTTATGCGTACTTTTTGGTCAGCTGCTACGGCTTTAATAAATTCAGAATATGGCTTATATATTGTTTCAATCTTTCCTGGCCAAGAAGCTTCTTTGTGCGGCCAACTTAACCACATTGCTTCTTGCTCTGCCCATTCAGCTGGGAAAGAATAGCCTAATTGTTTAGGTGTATTTTCTAAATTCAAACTCATGTAAAATATCGCTTTACTTCTTAAAATCTAGTATATTAAAGAAGTAATATTAGTCTTCGTCAATAAATCTTTTAGTAATAGGCGCGTAAGTCTCTATACGACGGTCACGCAAGAAAGGCCAGTGTTTGCGAAAATAATCTGATTGTTTCAAATCTAATTCCACTACTTTAACTTCTTCTTGGTCGTGAGATGCTAAATACAACAATTTACCTTGTGCATTTGCGACAAAGCTACCACCCCAAAATTTCATGGCGCCATCTTGTTCGAAACCAACACGGTTAACGGATACTACAGGAACACCATTTGCAACAGCGTGTGAGCGTTGGATCGTCTGCCAAGCATTGTATTGATCTTGGTTTGTTTCTTCATCTTGGTCTGTCGCCCAACCAATCGCAGTAGGGTAGAACATGATTTCCGCACCCATCAACGCCGTGATACGAGATGCTTCTGGATACCATTGATCCCAACAAATCAATACACCGATTTTACCGAATTTTGTTTTGAATACTTTGTAACCTAAATCACCAGGCGTGAAATAGAATTTTTCGTAAAATGCAGGATCATCAGGGATGTGCATTTTGCGGTATTTACCTAAGTAAGCACCGTCAGCATCTAAAACTGCTGTTGTATTGTGGTAAAGACCTTCCGTGCGTTTTTCGAATAAAGAAGCGATAATGACAACGCCTAATTCTTTAGCCACAGCGGATAATGCATCCGTTGATGGTCCTGGGATAGACTCTGCAAGGTCAAAGTTGTCATAATCTTCGACATCACAAAAATATAATGAAGTGAAAAGTTCTTGTAAACATACAATCTGAGCGCCGCCAGCAGCAGCTTCTCTCACTTTTTCAATAGCTTTATTAAGGTTTTCTTGTTTGTCTTTGGTACAAGACATCTGAACTAATCCAACTTTTACTTTGCTCATCTTATTAAATAGTGTTATTTCAAAGACAAAGATAAGATTATTTAAAACAACCTATAACATCTATCGCTGTATAAAGAAGTATTCTGAATTGATGACAGAATATTTACATGAATTAAAAAAATAATAAAGTTTTTAAAATTATATTGTAGCGAAATAAAATTTACTTTCGTTTTATTTTTAAATTAACCAATACTATATGAAATGTAAAATACTTGCTTTTGCCTTAGGTATCTCACTATTAAATATTATGTGTTGTGGAAGCCATCTAAATGCTATGACTTTTGAATATTTACCCACAGGAAAGATATCATTTATAAATCAAATAGATAAGTACAGTATAGTTAAAGATACCCTAAAAGGACCTTTTGATGTTTACTTTGAATTTGACACTAAACAAGTGTACACTTTTAATTTTTCAATTATTCCTATGGCAATGGCGTGTACTATGCATAGTCCTTTCTATACCAATACTATGAATAGAGAAAAATTAGCAGTTAGTATAGATAATGATTTTGTATATAAAGACGATACAATTCTAGCAAATTCAAATATAATGAACCTAGATTCATCGTCATATAAGTACCTTTTCTATAATGGGGGACAAGGAGTTCGTTTTGACGAAAAATTCCTATACTATGCCAAATTTAACAAAGGCTGGACGACTTTTATCATCGCGGGAGAACTAGAGGATGGCCAACCATTTAAGTTTGAAAAGAAAGTGTATTTAGATTTATAATCCAACCTTGCCAAGCTTTTTCTCAATTCCGTCATAATTAAACCTATTGCCAATATTTAATTTTGATTTTCTTATCTTTAGGCGGATTTTGATAACGGAAAGAAGCCGTTGTTGATTTTTTAATAAAACAATAGAAACATTAATATATTTTCAATAGAAAACTATGTCATCTAAAATCATTTACACTAAAACAGATGAAGCGCCATTATTGGCAACTTACTCTTTTTTACCTATTGTACAAGCGTTCGCAAAAACTGCGGATATCGATGTAGAATTAAGAGACATTTCATTGGCTGGTCGTATCCTGGCTAATTTCAACGAATATTTAACAGCAGAACAACAAACTGCTGATGCATTGGCAGAGTTAGGGCAATTGGCTACTACTCCTGATGCTAACATCATCAAATTACCAAACATTTCAGCTTCTATTCCTCAATTAAAAGGAGCAATCGCTGAATTGCAAAAAGCAGGTTACAATGTGCCTAACTACCCTGATGCACCTGCTACTCCAGAAGAAGAAAAAATCAAAGCTACATATGCTAAAGTTTTAGGTTCTGCTGTAAACCCAGTATTACGTGAAGGTAATTCGGATCGTCGTGCCCCTAAAGCGGTTAAAAATTATGCAAAAGCTAATCCTCACCGTATGGGTGCTTGGGCTGCAGACAGCAAAACTAAAGTAGCGTCAATGACTGACTGTGATTTTTACGCTACTGAAAAATCAGTAACAGTCGAAGAAGCTGGTCAATTCAAAATTGAATTCGTAGCTGCTGACGGTTCTGTAAAAGAATTAAAAAGTCTTTCTCCTTTGAAAGCTGGCGAAGTAATTGATTCATCGGTATTGAATGTAGCTAAATTGAAAGAGTTTGTTGCTGCTACAATCGTTGAAGCCAAAGAAGCTGGTGTATTATTATCAGCGCACTTGAAAGCAACGATGATGAAGGTTTCTGACCCTATTATTTTCGGAGCTATCGTAGAAGTGTACTTCAAAGATGTATTCGCTAAATATGGTGAATTGTTCGCTTCATTAGGTATCAACAAAAACAATGGTTTAGGTGAAGTTTACGCTAAAATTGCGGGTACTCCACAAGAGGCTGAAGTGAAAGCTGCTATCGATGCTGCTATTGCTAATGGTCCTGATTTAGCGATGGTTAATTCGGACAAAGGTATTACAAACTTACACGTTCCTTCGGATGTAATCGTAGATGCTTCTATGCCAGCTATGATTCGTATCGGCGGTAAAATGTGGGATAAAGCAGGAGCAGAGCGCGATACAATTGCTATCATTCCTGACCGTTCTTACGCAGGTGTATATGAAGCTGTAATCGAAGACTGTAAAGAAAATGGTGCTTTAGATCCTACAACTATGGGTTCAGTTCCAAACGTAGGTTTGATGGCTCAAAAAGCAGAAGAATACGGTTCACATGACAAAACTTTCCAAGCATCTGCTCAAGGAACTATCCGTGTAGTGGATGCTAACGGAAATGTGTTGATGGAGCAAGCTGTGGAAGCTGGTGACATCTTCCGTATGTGTCAAACTAAAGATGCGCCTATCCAAGACTGGGTTAAATTAGCTGTAAATCGTGCTCGTTTATCAGCTACACCAGCGGTATTCTGGTTAGACGAAAACCGTGCTCATGATAGAGAGATCATCAAAAAAGTAGAGAAATACTTAGGTGACTTCGATACAAATGGTTTAGATATTTTCGTAATGTCTCCAATCGAAGCTACTAAATTCTCTTTAGATCGTATCCGTGAAGGTTTAGATACGATTTCTGTAACAGGTAACGTATTGCGTGACTACTTAACTGACTTATTCCCAATCTTGGAAGTAGGTACTTCAGCGAAAATGTTATCTATTGTTCCTTTAATGAACGGTGGTGGTTTATTTGAGACAGGTGCTGGTGGTTCTGCTCCTAAACACGTAGAACAATTCTTAGAAGAAGGTTACTTACGGTGGGATTCATTAGGTGAGTTCTTAGCATTACAAGCTTCTTTCGAACACTTAGCACAAACGCAAAACAACGCAAAAGCGCAAGTTTTGGCTGATGCTTTGGATGAAGCAAATGCTTTATTCTTAGCTAATGACAAATCTCCAGCACGTAAAGTAGGTCAAATTGACAACCGTGGTTCTCACTTCTACTTGACTTTATACTGGGCTCAAGAATTGGCTAAACAAACGAAAGATGCTGAATTAGCAGCTCAATTTGCTACATTAGCTGAGACATTATCAGCTAACGAAGCTAAAATCAATGAAGAATTAATCGCTGCGCAAGGTACAGCTCAAAATATCGGTGGTTACTACTTCCCGAATGATGAGTTAGCTACTCAAGCTTTACGTCCTTCAGCAACATTAAATAATGCTATTGCTGCTTTGTAAGTAGTTCATTTTTAGAAATACTAAAGCCTTCTTCGATTCTGAAGAAGGCTTTTTTTGTTTATATTAGTAGTATGTTATAATAAACTAATATCGAAAGGGAGTGAAATATGTTTCTGACAAATTTCTTGGTAGTTATTACAATGGCTTAATTAAAAATTCATAGTAGCCCGATTAAATACACTATTTGTAAGATAAAAAAAATAAATAGTTGATTATCCATTTATTATACCTACCTTGTGGACATAATAAATAAATACAATATGAATAACGGAACTGTAAAGTTTTTTAATGAAACTAAAGGATTTGGTTTTATTACACCTGATGGTGGTGGCGAAGATGTTTTTGTACACGTATCAGGATTAGTTGACCAAGTTCAACAAGGCGATCAAGTTACTTATGACTTAGAAAAAGGTCGTAAAGGTATCAATGCCACTAATGTAAGAGTAAACTAATTTTAATTATACTTATCTTGCAAAAGGCGAATCTTTCTAAGATTCGCCTTTATTGTTTTATATGTTTTGCATAATCTACTTAAATAAAAACATCCCTTATCATTTTATTGATAAGGGATGTGTACATTAAGAAAATTATATTTTATAATACAATTACTTCTGTTACTTGAAGTCCTTGTTTGCTTGATTGCGACTTGAATTTTACTTTTTGGTCTTGGTGTAAGACAAAACCTAAGATTTTGAAGTTAAAATAAACGTTTTCTCTCGTTTCGTTGTCACGGATAAAACCGTATTGACCAGCTTCGTTGTAAAAAGAAACTTTACCGAATGAGTAAACATCTTCAACTTCTGGACGGATTAAATCCTCTTCTTTGAATTCGTATTTTTTTACAGGAGGTTTGTCGGAGATATTTCCGTTCTCGTCTACATATGCGAACATTTCCTCTAATGATTTACCTTTATCGTTAGAATCTTCACGTTGCGCTTTTTTTTCTTCTTTTTCTTTACGTTTTTGCAGTTTTTTCTTGGCGATTTCTTTTTTTCTAAATGTTTGTTGGCTTTGACCCATGTATTATTATTTAATGATTATTGATGTTGAGAAAAGTCAAACGTGTCGTCAAGAAATTCTGAAGTGAGAATGGAGGCGAGTTGTGCGGCTTTTTACAAAGATACTAAATATAATTGAAAGAAGCGAACTTAAATCTTATTGTTACCTTTGTACAAAAGACACTTATGATTATCATTGACTCACCTTCGCATAATGCTTTTTTCAATATTGCTTCGGAAGAATATCTATTGAACCGTTTTCCAGAGGAAGATATATTACTTTTCTACATTAATGCCCCATCTATTATAATAGGTAAATTTCAAAATACTTTAGCAGAAATTAATTTGGATTATGTTAATGATAATAACATCAAAGTTGTTCGTCGTTTGTCAGGAGGAGGAGCTGTATATCATGATTTAGGAAATTTGAATTTTTCGTTTCATACCAAAGCCAGTGATAAGGATTTCAGTGATTTCGAAACATTCACCAAACCTGTAGTTCAATTGCTCAATAAATTAGGTGTCCCTGCTAAGTTGGAAGGCAGAAATGATTTATTGGTCGATGGCAAAAAGTTCAGTGGCAATGCTAAGACCATTAAATCTAAAAAGATGATCCAAAATGGTACGATTTTGATTAATTCAGAAATGTCAGTTTTGGCTGATGCGTTAAAAGTGAATCCATTAAAGTTTGTGGATAAAGCCGTAAAATCAAATCGTGCACGTGTCACAAATTTAATAGATTATCTTCCTAAAGGAACCACTACCGAATCCTTTAAACAACTTTTTATTGAGGAAATCAAAGCTTCAAACGCGGATGTGAGTGAATATTCTTTTGATGAACAAGATATAGCTGCGATAGAAAAATTAGCAATGGAGAAATATAGTACTTGGGAGTGGAACTTTGGGTTTTCACCAGATTACAATTTCAAAAAGGCTAACAAAATTCCTGCAGGATTTATCGAGGTGCATTTGGATGTGCATAAAGGACATATAGAACAAGCTAAAATATTTGGCGATTTTTTTGCCTCAAATCCAATTGAAGAATTGGAAAGTAAATTAATAGGCATAAAGCATGAACAAGACAGTCTAAAGGAATTATTTAATTCTATTGATATTAAAGCTTATTTTGGGAAAGTTACCCTTGAGGAGGTTTTGGATATATTTAAATAAGTTTCTTTTATAAAACTAGGAGTTATTGGTATAATTATATTCGAACTTTATATTTAAAGTCAAATCGTGATTTAAGTTAAATAAGTTTAATTTCTTTACTTAATCGAAAATAAAAGTTATTTTAGAATTACTAATTAACTTATAAATCATTGATCATGAGAAAGCTATTCATCATGCTGTTTTTAATACCCCTATTGACAACGGCGCAGGAAAAAGGAATTCAGTTTGAACACAATACAAATTGGGAAAAACTTAAAGAAAAGGCTAAAGCAGAAAATAAACACATATTTGTCGACTGTTTCACGACGTGGTGTGGTCCCTGCAAATGGATGGCAGATAATGTATTTGTCCAAGAAGAGGTAGGAGAATTTTTCAATGATAACTTTGTGAATCTCAAGTTGCAATTTGATGAAACTAAAGAGGATTCTGAAGATGTAAAATCTTGGTATGATGAGGCTAAACGATTTGCCAAAGATTATGAAGTAAGAGCTTATCCGACTTTTTTAGTATTCGATCCTAATGGTGAATTGGTCGATAAAGTGGTGGGAGGTAGCCAAGCGGATAAATTTATCGCTCGTTTTAAAGATGCTTTGATTCCCGAAAAGCAATTTATAACTGCTAAAAAGAAATACGAGGCAGATCCACAAAATTTAGAATTAGCACAGCAAATTTTTACCAAAGCATCAGATATATATGATATCCCATTGGCAACTAAGGCATTCAATACAATTTTAGATAAATCATCTAAAGAAGAATTTCTAAAAAAGGAAAATCTTGGAGGAATTGTTGTACTAGCACAGGAGGACATAGATGGGAAAGCTTTTGATTTAATCTATAATAATCAAGATTCCTTTAAGGATTTTTTTAAAAATCAATTTGGCGCTGATGTAAATGATTTTTTGGCTCATATGATTTCTCAAAAGGTACTACATCCAAAAATATCGAGCGGCGAATCTATCGATTATGATGAAATTGAAAAACAATTAAGCACAAAATATGATAAAGTAAATTTTTCAAAATCTTTTGCTTCGATGAAATTTTCTAGTTACTTGAAAAAAAAGGATTGGAAAACTTTCGTAACTGAATATGATAAAAAAGTAAAAAGCGATCCAAATATTACTGCAGAAGAGCTTAATGAATATGCTTGGAAAATGTTTGAAGAATGTGACGATAAAGATGCTTTGAAAGTAGCCTTGACCTGGAGTAAAATAGCTGTAGAGCGTAATGAAGTAGAATATATTATTGACACTTATGCTAATTTGCTATATAAATTAGGAGATGCTAAAAATGCAATACTCTGGCAAGAAAAAGCAGTTTCAATAACGTCTGAAGATAGAAGAGAAGAGCTTCAAACTAATCTGGACAAAATGAAAAAAGGCGAAAAAACTTGGTAATAAAATAAAAAGCTCCAGTGAATATCACTGGAGCTATAAATAGAAAATTATAATTAGTTGTAATTAATTACAAAATCTTCTTTGCTGAAACGAACTTTTTTCATGTTCAAGTTCCAGTCGTTAGCTTCATCACGGTAACCTAAAGCCAAAATAGTTACGGATTTTAACCCTAATTTTTCCAGACCCAACAATTCGTCCAATTGCTCATTGATAAATCCTTCCATTGGTGTTGCATCTACTTTTAATTCAGCAGCAGCAGCGATAGCTAAACCGAACCCGATGTAAGCTTGTCTTGCAGTATGGTTGAAGTGTTCTTCTTTCGTTTGTTGTGCGAATTTGCTCCACAACATATTTTTATAATCGTTTGAATATCCTTCTGGCAGATTTCTTTCGCGTTCGCTAAATGAGAAAACTTCATTTAAATATTCTTCTGTATAACTTTCATGTGCTGCGAAAACTAATAAGTGTGACGCGTCCACAATTTGAGATTGACCGAAAGCTATAGGTTGAATTTTAGCTTTCAAGTCCTCGTCTGTAATTTGAATTACTTTAAAAGGTTGTAAACCTGATGAAGTAGGAGCAAGACGAGTTGCTTCGATAATATAATCCACTTTCTCTTGCGCAACTTTTTCACCTGTCATTTTCTTAGTTGCGTATCTCCATTGTAAATCTTGTAATAAGCTCATTTTAATTTTGTTTTTGTAATGTGTATATAAATCCTTCGACAGCATCGAGTACTGTTGGAGGAGGCAATTCTGCTATTTCTTTGTTTGATAATAAATCTATGGCAACAAAACCGTGAAGCATGGACCAAAATGTCTTTAGTTTAAGGTGTCTATCAACGTGTTGGTTACTGTATTGTGTCAATACATCATCTATAGCTTGCAACATTAAAGAAGAACTGGTCTTCATCTCCTCCGAACTATTGATAGTTTCGCAGGCTGGTATTCCCAATCCGAACATGATACGGTAGTATTGCGTATTTTGAGAAGCGAATTTCCAATAAGCCAAAGCAATTTTTCGAAGTTTTTCGATGGTATCGAATTCTTCTACCTTTAATTCTTCAGCCAATTTGCTAAAACCTTCTTTCGAAAAGTATTCTACAATGGCTTCCTTGTTTTCGAAATGTTTGTAAATTACAGGAACACTATAACTGATCGCATCTGCTATTTTGCGAATAGATAGCGATTGCCAACCTTCCTCTTGGATGATTTTCCAAGATTGATCGATGATCATTTGCCTCAATTCCTGTATTTCTTTTTCTCTTCTTGTAAGCATGCTATTATTGTTTAATAAGCAACTTGTTAACAGTGTTAACAAAAGTAACACTGTTATTTTATTTAACAAAATGATTATAGAAAAAGCGACTTTTGGCTGACAAACGGAAATTATATCTCTGTTTATCGTAATTACGAGAAATAAAATTTATTTTAGGTCTTTGACTGAATTGTAAATTATATGCAGAAAAAGGTTTCGTTAGTTCTAGGTAGTGGGGGAGCAAGAGGAATTACTCAATTAGGTGTTATTAAATGGCTTACCGAACATGGATTTGAAGTAAATGAAGTTGTGGGCTGTTCGATAGGTTCTTTGGTTGGAGCTGCATTTGCAGAAGGTCGTCATGTGGAATTGGGCGATTGGATGTCACGACTTACCAAAAGGGAAGTTTTTAGATTAATGGATTTTTCTGATCCCAGATATGGATTTTTGAAAGGCCAACGTGTACTTTCGACCATGCAAGAAGTGTTTCAAGATTTGCCCATAGAAAATATGCAAATGCGTTATGCAGCAGTGGCCACAGATTTGACGAATGAAGAAGATGTCGTGTTTAGAACGGGAAGTGTATATAATGCAATTCGTGCTTCGATAGCTATACCTGGTGTTTTTAAGTCTGTAATTACTACGGATGGAAGATTTTTGGTCGATGGTGGCGTACTAAATCCTTTGCCAATTAATTATGTACAATACCGTGAGAATATCATTATAGCAGTTAACTTAGATGGAAATAGAGATTTGTTAGCACCAATTGCTTACGACAAATTGAATTCCATTAGCTTATTGCAAGAATCTTATTTAGCGATGCGAAGAAAATTAACTCAATTGAGTATTGAATTGTATAAACCAAATTATGTCATCAATGTACCGCATAATATTTCTGGAATATGGGATTTTGACCGTTCGAAATTTTTAATAGGAAAGGGATACGAATATGCTGAAGCTACGCTTGGGCATTTGGTAAAAAAGTAAGGGATTAAAACATTTTGTCTTAATCCCTTTATTCTTTTTAGGTGATAACCTCTAACTATTAGAGATGTATCTTTAAGTTTCTATTATAATAACGCAGGGTATATTCCGAATATTGTGCAAAAAATAAAAATTATTTTTTTCTAATCAAAACTGCGTTTTTATGCGCTTGAAGGCCTTCTAATTCGGCTAATATTTCTACCGTAGAACCAATTTGTTGAATACCTTCTTCATTAATTGATTGGAAAGTAATCTTTTTGACAAAAGAATCGACCGAAACGCCAGAATACGAACGAGCATAACCTGAAGTAGGTAATGTGTGGTTTGTTCCAGAAGCATAATCTCCTGCACTTTCAGGTGTAAGATGACCTAAGAAGACAGAACCTGCATTTAGAATCAACGAAGTTACAGTTTGCCAATAATCCGTTTCAATAATCAAATGTTCAGGAGCATAAATGTTGGAGAATAGCATAGCTTCTCTCAAGTCTGTAGTAACAACTGCGTAGGAATTTTCAATGGCTTTAGCAGCAATTTCTTTGCGTGGTAATACAGCAAGTTGCGATTCTAATTCCGCGTCTACTTGCGTAACAATTTCCGCTGTGGTCGCAACTAATACAGCTTGACTATCTGCGCCGTGTTCAGCTTGCGCTAATAAGTCTGCAGCCACATAAGCAGGATTTGCGGTATGATCTGCTATAACTAATACTTCAGATGGACCTGCAGGCATATCAATACTTACGTTGGTCAAACTTTGAACCGTGCTTTTTGCTTTGGTAACGAATTGATTTCCTGGTCCAAAAATTTTATCAACCTTTGGAATACTTGATGTACCAAAAGCCATCGCAGCTACAGCTTGTGCTCCACCAACTAAGTAGATACGTTCAATTTTTAATAACAATAAACAATAAGCAACAAAGCCATTGATTTTGCCATTTTTTTGTGGAGGTGAACAGACTACAATTTCTTTACATCCTGCAATTCGAGCAGGAACTCCCAACATCAGAAGGGTAGAAGGTAATACAGCAGAACCTCCCGGAATGTATAATCCGACTTTTTCGATAGGACGTACCTCACGCCAACATTTTACGCCAGGCATAGTTTCTACTACGCGTTCGCGTTTCAATTGTGTGCTGTGAAATTTATGAATATTTTGGAAAGCAATCTCCAAAGCACGTTGTTGATCACGGCTAATAGTCGCTGCTAATTCTTCAATTTCTTCTTTCTCCAAATACAATTTTTCCAATTGTACCTGATCAAATTTAGCCGCATAATTTATTAAAGCTGCGTCGCCATTCTGACGAACATCTTCGATAATATCGTTAACAGTAGATTGAATAGATTGATTAGGATCGGAGTTTCGCAATACCAATTTATCAATATCTGCTATAGAAAGATCGGCGTATGTATATGTTTTTAGCATTATAAAATAATCTTTTCGATAGGCATTACGACAATACCTTGCGCGCCTGCAGATTTCAATACGTTTATTTTACCCCAAAAATCATCTTCAGAAATGACAGTGTGTACTGCAACCCAGCCTTCTTCAGCTAACGGCACTACTGTAGGGCTTTTTACACCGTGCAAAATTTCAGTGATAATAGGCAAATTTGCTTTTTCTACGTTCAATACGACGTATTTTGTTTCCTTTGCACGCAATACGGATTGAATACGTTGCAAAAGTTCAGCTAAAATTTCGTTTTCTTCTAATCCTTCACGTCCAATAAGAATAGCTTCTGATTTACGCACATCTGCAAAAGGTTTTAAACCATTGCTTTTTAATGTTCCGCCTGTAGAAACAATATCACAAATTGCATCACTCAAACCTAATCCTGGAGCTATTTCTACCGATCCCGAAATTGTTTGGATATCCGCATTGATTTTATATTCATCCAAGAATGATTTTAAAATCACAGGGTAAGAAGTTGCAATTGATTTACCATTTAAATCTTGTAAGTCTTGTATAGTAGAATCCTTAGCGATAGCTAATTTCAAAGTACATTTACCAAAACCTAAGCGTTGCAAATAATTTACTTTAGCTTGTGTTTCATCAATGACATTTTCACCGACTATACCCAAATCCGCTATACCTTGCTCAACATATCCTGGGATATCGTCATCACGTAAGAAAAGAATTTCAAGATTGAAGTTTGAAGCAGATGTTATAAGAGAGCTTTTGTAATTTTCGAAGTCAAGACCACAGTTTTTAAGTAACTGTACTGATTTTTCATTTAATCTACCCGATTTTTGGATAGCTATTTTTAGATTTTTCAAAACTAATTGTTTTTGGTGCTTAAATATTATTAATAAAACTGACTATTGGGAAAAAAGATGCTTCACGTAGAAACATATAACATTACATATCGCCACAATGGCGATGATGCGAATGAATATGGTATGTGAAGAATTTTGTCATTTATCAAATAATATGGCGACAAATTTAACCCATTAATATAGTTTTTGCAAACCTTTTTGATTTTTATTAAAAATTAATCAACCGATTGATTGCTATTGGAATGAGAGAAATTGGAATTGTGCCAAATTCGTTACTTTTTAGTTGCCTCTAATAAGCATATTTTAGAAGTGAATTATAACACTAATAAGATGAAAAAAAGCTTTATTGTACCCTTTCTAATTACTTTTTTATTTCAAACAAATACTTTTGCGCAGACTGCTGAAGATTATGCTCGAGTGAATAAAGATCTGGTTGTATTCGATGATGCCGTAGGATTGAAATTAAAAAAGGAAGTCAACAAAAAGGCTTTAAATGCCATTAGTACGTCTGCAATCAAAGAAGTTGCAACTGCCATATTGGATAAAAAATACCAGCCAACTTATAAGTATGCTACGTATAAAGCCATTTTAAATCCTAGGACTTTGGGACGGGATTTGAGTATAGGTGATGGTTACAGTAAATATGAAAATGTAACGGGAGTTTATTTAGACAAAGGTGAACATATTCTTTTGGTAGATGGAATTGCTGAAGGTAAAGAGGTTAAATTATATGTTCCAAATTGGTTACGCAAAGCGCCCAATCCTGAAAACCCCACAGAAGATCCAAATGGTTGGGGATTGCATAAACAGGAATTTACATTAAAGAATGGTGTCAACATCATTAATTTGGATAAATACGGAAGCCTTGCTTATATTTCTTACTTTTCAAATGCTCCAGAGGAAGAAAAGCCCATTTCTGTCCATTTCTTGACGGGTAAAGAAAATGGATATTTTGATATCAGCAAGCATACAGATTCCGACTGGAATAAGTTAATTGATAAAGCAGTTTATCCGATATTGGATGCTAAGGGAAAACATATTCAGACTGCATATCCAATAGAAGCGTTAAAAAAATATGCGTATGGAAGAGGTGTAGAGTTGATTTCTAATTATGATTCTTTGGTGTATAGACAACACAGATTGATGGGGCTGGTCAAATACAATAAAGTTCCACAAAATAAAATCTTATCTCGTGTAAATTATAATTACTATATGTTTAGAGATGGAGATGGCGTGGCTTACATGGGAGATAAAGTTGGGTACGCAATGGGCATGGTTGTGAATCCAGACGTGGTCATTAAAGGCGATCCATGCTGGGGATTCAGTCATGAGGTAGGACACGTGCATCAAACAAGACCCATGTTTAATTGGGGTGGTTTAGGCGAGGTGAGCAATAACCTTTTTTCCTTGTATGTAACACGTTCATTCGGAAATAAGACGCGTATTTCCGAACAAAATAACTATGATAAAGCACGTAAAGATATTATTGAGAAAGGAATCTCATATCTAGCCGATCCTGATGTTTTCAATCGATTGGTTCCCTTTTGGCAGTTGCAGTTGTATTTTGAAGGCGTAGGTAGCAACCCAGATTTTTATCCTGATTTATTTGAAGCATTTAGGAAACAAGAAGCAGCAAATTCTACCGCAAGAACTGGAGATTGGGCGACAGATAGACGTAGAGGTGAAAGAAATCCTGCGGTACATCAATTAAATTTTGTAAAAACAGCCTGTGAAGTTGCTCAAGTAGATTTATCTGATTTTTTTGCGAAATATGGATTTTTCTTTGTGGGAAAATTAGAGTATGATGATTATGGGAAATACACCTACACCATGACACAAGAAATGGTTGATAAGTGTCTATCAGAGATAAAGGCATTAAATCTGCCAAAACCAAAATTGGATATTACTACCTTGAGAGATTAAATATTAATACAAACCCAGTTCTAAAGGACTGGGTTTTCACTTTTATTTTTCTCTATATAATTAGGATTTTCTTGTATGCCATATAATTTATAAGGAATCAAATAGATGAAAGGTACTATAGATCCAGCTATCCCATAGTATGCGTCCATAACATCCATCGTATTTATAAAAGGCAAAAAGAGCTCATATATAAGGTTTGCTGCTATAAGCAAGGCAGCAGAGACATATGTACGTGTAAGTGTTCTATTTTCAAGTACATTGGTATAGCCTGCTACTAAAACGAGCATTGCTGATATAGAAAAGTTTGAGATATGCTGATAATAATCGGGGAATAAATAATACAAAGATTCGAACCTAAGTTCTTCTATTTTTCGTCCTGCAAATAATAACAAAACTACTGCTACAAAAATAAAATAAAGGATTGTACTCCAAATTTTCGGGATATATTTAAGTTGGTTTAAGTTGTTCAATGTGATTTTCATATTAAGTGTGGTGTATAATTATATTGTTTAAAATAATAAAATATTTATTTTTATTGCTATTATAAACCATTTTAATTGAAAACAATTGTTAGACTTTAGCGGTTTTCATTGATATGCGTTTACTTCAATTTCGACCGGAGGGCATTTACTGTGTACCGGGTAAATTTTTTATTGATCCTTGGCGACCAGTAGATATGGCGTTGATTACCCATGGTCATGCTGATCATGCACGTTGGGGGATGAAAAGGTATTTGTGTCATCATTTCACACTTCCTATTCTTCGCAGTCGCATAGGCGAAGATATACAAGTTCAAGGAATTGGTTATAATGAACCAATAGCTATTAATGGAGTGAAAGTTTCCTTTCATCCAGCTGGTCATATTATAGGTTCAGCGCAAATAAGATTGGAATATAAGGGAAAAGTTGCTGTTATATCTGGCGACTATAAGTTGCAAGATGATGGCTTATCTACACCTTTTGAACCAATTAAATGCCATGAATTCGTTAGCGAAAGTACCTTTGGATTACCTATTTACCAATGGAATCCCGTAAAAAAGCAGAATGTGGAATTAGCCAATTGGGTAATACAAAATCAAGCTTACCAAAAAACATCAGTCTTTGTAGGCTATTCTCTAGGCAAAGCACAACGTATTATGAAAGCGGTGGAAGGTATAGCTCCGATATATGTACATTATTCCATTCATAAATTGAATCAAGCTTACGAAAGTGTAGGAATTGAACTCCCAAAATACGAAGTCTTGGACTTTAGAGAAGATGTAAAACATGTCAATCAAGGTATAGTTATCGTTCCACCTGCTTTAGTGGATTCTAATGTAATACGTAAAATTCCAAATATGGCTTATGCTATTTGTTCGGGGTGGATGACCGTTCGTGGAGCGCGAAGATGGAGAAGTGCCGATGCGGGTTTTGCGATTAGTGATCATGCGGATTGGAATGATTTACTTAAAGCCATAAAAATGACAGAAGCAGAAAAAGTATATGTGACGCATGGACAAACGGCGGTCTTTTCAAAATATTTAAATGAAATTGGTATTGAATCCGAAGAAGTGAAGACTGAATTTGGTGATGAAGAAGAAGAGGTGGAAGTAGCGAAGGAAGTAGCGAAGGAAGTAGGAGGAGCTGTATGAGAGCTTTCGCAACACTGGTGCATGCTTTAGACAGTACCAATAAAACCACGCAAAAGATGGAGGCTATCCATCGTTTCTTTGAACAGGCAGAAGATAAGGATAAATTATGGTTTTTGGCATTATTCAGCGGAAGAAGACCCAAGCGAGCGGTTTCCACAACATTACTTCGGGAATGGGTTAAAGATATAACGAATATTCCGGATTGGTTATTTCAAGAAGCTTATGCTTCCGTAGGTGATCTGGGAGAAACTATTTCCTTGTTATTACCCCCACCAACAGGGTATTTGGATTATTCTTTAGCGGAATGGATGGATAAAATAAATGCAATTTCAACTTATTCGGAGGAAGAAAAAAAGAAGTTTATTCTTGACGTGTGGGATAATCTACCTCACCAAGAGCGCTTTATTTTTAATAAATTATTGGGTGGAAGTTTTCGATTAGGGATTTCTACCAAAGTTTTGATTAACGCGATTTCATCGTATTATAATTTGGAAGCAAGTGCAGTGTCGCATAGTATCATGGGCGAATGGACAGTAGAAAATTCCAAATTCGAACCTTTAATTCATGGCGAATATATCGATAGTAATCTTTCCAAACCTTACCCATTTTGCTTGGCTTATCCGATTGAAGATGTGGAAGTGACATTAGAAAATCTTGAAGATTGGCAAATAGAATATAAATGGGATGGTATAAGGGGCCAGGTAATCAAAAGAAATAATGAAATTTTTATTTGGTCCCGTGGAGAGGAATTGGTTACCGACCAATTTCCAGAAATTGTTGAAGAAATAAAAGATTGGGAAGGTAATTTCGTGTTGGATGGCGAAATATTAGCCATTTCGGAAGGAGAAATATTGAATTTTACGGCTCTACAAAAAAGGTTAAATCGAAAAGTCTTGTCTAAGAAAATTTTAGAGGAAGTTCCCGTTGGTTTGTATTTATATGATATTTTGGAATTTAATCATCAAGATTTGCGGAACTACCCCATAAAAGAACGACGAATTATCTTAGAAAATTTAGTGAAAGAAAATCCGTTAGAGCACATCAAAATCTCGCCAACTATACAGACAGATAACTTAGAAGATTTGCGTCACATTAGAGAACAGGCTCGGGATATTAACAGTGAAGGTCTAATGTTGAAGCATAAAGATTCAGTTTATCACGTGGGGCGTAAAAAAGGCGATTGGTGGAAATGGAAAATAGATCCTCTGACTATAGATGCCGTTTTGATATATGCCCAAAAGGGAAGCGGACGTCGTAGCTCGCAGTATACGGATTATACATTTGCGGTACGTGATGGTGAACATTTGGTAACTATTGCTAAAGCTTATTCTGGGTTGACCGATAAAGAGATTCAGGAAGTAAGTCGATTTGTAAACAAAAATGCGCTGGAGAAATTTGGACCTGTTCGTACAGTTAAGCCTGAATTGGTATTCGAAATAGCCTTTGAAGGAATAGGTTGGAGTTCGAGGCATAAGGCTGGTGTAGCATTACGGTTTCCACGTATATTGCGTTGGCGCAAAGATAAAACTGTAGCAGAAATAGATGATTTGGAATCGGTAAAAAAATTAATTCACTAACTTCATTCTATCTTGAGCAATTTTGAACAAACATCTGGTTATGAAATTGTGTCATCGTGGTTAAAAGATCACGGTCGAACTCCTTTTACCTTTCAACGCAAAACTTGGGAAAAAATCAATAATGGATACTGCGGAATGGTGGTGGCACCTACGGGATTTGGGAAAACCTATTCTGTTTTTCTCGGAGTTTTGATTGATTATATGAATCATCCAAATTCTTATAAAAAGGGTTTGAAGCTAATTTGGATTACGCCTTTGCGTTCTTTGGCAAAAGATTTAGCTCGCGCTATGCAGGAGGCAATTGATCAGATTGGGTTGGATTGGGTAGTGGAAGTACGTAATGGAGATACGGATGTCAAAATAAAGCAACGACAGAGTAAACAAATGCCTGATGTATTGTTGCTCACTCCCGAAAGCTGGCATTTGCTTTTGGCTCAAAAGGGGAGAGACAAGTTCTTTGCACACCTTAAAGCTGTTGTAATTGATGAATGGCATGAATTATTAAGCAGTAAGCGAGGGGTAATGGTCGAATTGGCTACCGCTTATTTAAAATTTAAATTACCAAACCTATTAATTTGGGGGATTACGGCTACTATTGGAAATTTGGATGAAGCGATGCATGTGCTCATTCCTTACGCTGTTAAGAAAATCAAGATTATTGCCAAGGAAAAAAAGCTCATTGATATTGTTTCAGTATTTCCGCCCGAGGTCGAAATATTACCTTGGGCAGGACATCTAGGTGGTAAGCTTGTAGAACAGGTAGTGCCGATTATTTTAGAAAGTAAATCCACCATTGTTTTTACCAATACACGAAGTCAAAGTGAATACTGGTATCAGCTGCTGTTGGGCGCTTATCCAGACTTTGCAGGACAATTGGCTTTGCATCATGGATCGATAGATATACATATTCGAACTTGGATAGAAGAAGCTTTGAGTGAAGGAAAATTGAAAGCGGTGGTGTCCACTTCCTCGTTGGATCTTGGCGTGGATTTTAAACCCGTGGATACTGTGATTCAAGTTGGTTCGAGTAAAGGTGTGGCTCGTTTTATGCAACGTGCCGGACGAAGTGGGCACTCGCCATTTGAGGTGTCAAAGATATATTTTGTCCCAACCCATTCGCTTGAACTTATCGAAGTAGCCGCACTTAAAGAAGCGGTTAAAATTAATCTAATAGAAGATCGCGAACCTTTGGTACTTTGTTATGATGTATTAGTTCAATTTCTCGTTTCCATAGCGCTGGGCGGTGGTTTTACAAAGGAAGAACTGTATGAAGCTTTGAAAAAGACCTTTTCATTCCAATGGATGACAGCAGAAGATTGGGATTGGTGTATTTCTTTTATAACTGTCGGAGGAAAGATTGGAAAGAATTATGAAGAATTTCATAAGGTTGTGAAGAATGAAGAAGGTCTTTATGTGGTCGAAAAAAGACGTATTGCTATGCTTCACCGTATGAATATTGGTGTGATAGTATCGGATGCCATGGTAAAAGTCAAATTCTTAGGCGGCGGATACATTGGCATGGTGGAAGAATATTTTATCACGAAATTAAAGCAAGGTGATAAGTTTATTTTGGCTGGTCGTGTTCTCGAACTGATTCGAATGAAGGAAATGACGGCTTATGTGCGTGCTTCACAAGGGAAAGCTATAACACCAAGCTGGCTCGGTGGAAGATTACCTTTGAGTTCTAATTTGGGGGGATTGTTGCGTAAGAAATTGGCAGACTCCAAAAATCCCAAATCCCGTGAAGAGGAACTCAAGTTTTTATATCCATTAGTAGCAAGTCAGGTTGACAAATCCCATATTCCTACAGAAGATGAATTCTTGGTAGAAAAGATTAAAACCAAAGAAGGGTATCATCTTTTTATGTATCCTTTTGAGGGACGTCTTGTGCATGAAGTAATGTCTAGTTTGATGGCTTATCGCATCAGTCAGCTTTACCCGATCAGTTTTTCGATGGCCATGAATGATTATGGTTTTGAATTGTTTTCGGATACGGAAATTGTGCTTTCCGAGGAGCAACTAAAGCATATTCTTCGTAAAGAGGATTTGATGAAAGATGTAACAGCGAGTATTAATGCTACGGAAATGGCTAAGCGCAAATTCCGAGATATTGCGGTAGTAAGTGGCTATGTGATTCAAAATCAATACGGGAAACAACAAAATAATAAGTCTTTACAAGCTTCCTCAGGAATTATTTTTCAAGTTTTGGAAGAGCACGAACCCCATAATTTATTGCTTAAACAGGCTTACACGGAGGTTTTTAATCAACAGTTGGAAGAGCCTCGTTTAGTTCGAGCTTTTGAACGTATTAATTCTTCAACAATCATTTATAAATTTGCAGAAAGTTTTACGCCGTTGAGTTTTCCGATCAAGGTGGATAGTCTACGTCAGTCGCTATCCAGTGAAGATATGGCTTCAAGAATTCAACGCATGCAGGAACAGAGTAAACGATTAAATAGGAAGCGTAGATGATCATACACGAACAGGAAATTACCTGGGCACAACATACATTAATTCTTACCAACAAAAAAGCAATCTATTGGCCGGCACAGAAAACATTGATCTTGTCGGATTTACATTTGGGCAAAGCAGCACACTTTCGAAGAAATGGTATTCCAATTCCTTCTCAAATCCACCAACGTGATTTGGATGTGTTGGAAAAGTTGCTGTTGCATTACACTGTGGATAAAGTAATTGTTGTAGGAGACTTGATTCATGCACACCAGAATGGAGAAGTGTTGGATTTTAAGAATTTTTTGCAGCAATTTTCGGAAATAGAATTTATTCTAATAAAAGGCAATCACGACCGAATCGCTGACAGGAAAATTTTGGATTTGGGTGTGAAAGCTGTTTGTAATACATTCCATCTCGATGGAATTGAATTTGTTCACGAACCTGAGAAATGTGCAGATTATCAAATTTCTGGACATATACATCCAGGTGTGACGGTGAGATTGCCTACAAATAAGCATTTCCGACTACCGTCTTATGTGGTTTCTGAAAATATGATTATTCTTCCAGCTTTTAGTCAGTTTACAGGTCTAGACACAAAACAATCCTTTGAAAAATCCGTGAATTATGCGATTTTGGATACAGGAATAATGGCCATTAAATAAGCTATTTCTCAAACACAAAAAAGCACCATAGGCCTTAGGGTTATAAAAATGTATTGCGGAATGATCTTATAATCTGAAAGGAGTTGAGATGGCACAGACTTATTTACTTTAAAATGCCTAAGGAGACCAATTCGCATTACAAATCTAATTTCATTTCTAACAAATTAATCTTGTTTTCCCATCCTTGCTGCTCGAAAAAGTTAAGAGTGGAAGTATCTTGCTCATCCACATTAATAATGTTCACATCATGATTATTGTGTTGGCGAATGTGATTTATTAATGCTTTTGCAATGCCTTGGTGGCGGCTTTTAGTCGACACTGCGATTTGATGAATGCGTTTTGAAGCAGAATTATATATCGTATAACCTACAAGTTCTTTTTTCCTGTATACGGCATAAACCAAAAGTTTATCTAATATATTTCGAATAGATTGACTGGCATTTTGCCAATTTGGTTGAATGCTCCAAAAAGATTCAAGTAAATCCCAATCTATGTTATTTAAGCTTTCAACTTGAATGTCATTTGTCGTTGAATGCTCTTGGATTTGACCGAAATAGCTCCTTAAACGTCTAGTTGTCTTAAAGCCAACTTTCTCGTAGGATTTTTTCGCTGGCACATTGTTTTCTAAAACTTCTAAAATCACTTGGTTTATGCTCGCTTCTTTAAGTTGTGGTAATATATAATCGTACATACCGAGCGTGATATGTTGACCTCGTTGTGAAGGAATTACTCCAGTTCCACCATTGTACACTCTTTTAATCCCCTTTTCTTCTCTATAGCAATGTAAAATGAAACCAACCAATTTGTTTTGGTAAAAAGAACCTACAGAATATTCGGGAGCATAATCTTCTGCCCGCAGTTTAGTCTGCATCTGCTCATAATTTAGTTGTAGGGGAATTGAATAATCCGAAAAAGCTTCGTTAAAAGTGTCAGTTATTTCACTAATATCAATGTTTTCAAGTGTAGAAAAGTGAAGCATATTCTAAATGGTATAAAAATCATTTTTTAATAAACTATAAACCTCTAAATCCCTAAAGGTATTTTGGGCATAGATCTCTCCATCGCGTTCGATTCCTTCGAAATAAAAGCCTAATCTTTTGGGAATGTTACTGCTTGGAGTATTTCCTATTGCACATTTAATTTGAATGCGATTCATGTCCAATTCTTCAAAAGCAAAATGGCACAATGCTTTTACACATTTAGTCATAATTCCTTTGCCTAGTGCGTATTGCGACATCCAATATCCAATTTCTGTTTTTTTGTTGTGTGTATCCGAGCGAATAAAACCTATCAATCCAATGATTTTCTCGGATTCCCAAATGGTGAACACATATTCAAAATTTGTTAATGGCGCATTGACAAGGGATAATACATAGGCTTCGGTGTCACTCACTACTTTGGTCAACGGAACAAAGGGAAGCCATTGTCCTAAAAATTCACGTTCGCTGTCGATGATCTCAAAAAGTGCACTAGCATCTTCGGATTGAATCTGTTTTAACTGTATATTTTCTGTGATTTCGATTTTCATAGGCTTTAGTTATAACGTAAATAACAATAATAAGCTACTTTTAAGCTGCAATTTTTATTATGTTTTAATATCAAAATTGTTTACTTTCAATTTCATCATAGAAAATGAATCGTATTTAGAATAATTATTTCTTTATTGGATTGCGACCAATAAATCTGTTTTCTCCTTTTAGAAATCCGATGGCAAGGTGGATGTTTTTCAATAATGTTTCCTCTTTCTTTGCCGAGTTCAGGTAACGATTAATTTCTTTTTGAAGAGAAGGAGGTAAACTATCGAACACTTTTCTTGCGATTTTATCATTTTCTAATGCTTCTTGAAATAAAATGGGCATTTGCACAGTGCGGTCCGTAGGATCAAAAGCAACGCTTATTTCCAAATTTTCAAAGATTCTTTTTGGCGAATTGGGCAACATTACAGTGTTTATGTATAATCTCCATTCTCCTTTATATTTGATCAATGTCTGATTATATGGTTTTACATTCACTTCCCCACAAATAGAAATTGGTCCTAATCTTTTTCCCGAATCCTGAAAAATTCGTTCTAAAATATCAGGCGGAACAGCTACAAATGGGTTTATTCCAATAATCTGTAGCTCGGCAGTAAATGTATATGCAGAATAATCAGTCATAACTCTTTGATTTATCTAATTTACGGACTTCTGATTATTATAGTTGTGTATCAAAGGATTATTTGATCTTCAGAAGAAAAATCATTTTTTATTTTACTAAAAAAATTAGTATTTTTGATTTCAAATCACACTATGATAATGGATCGTCTAGAGGAAAAACTTAAAATTTTAGCAGATGCCGCCAAGTATGATGTAAGCTGTAGTTCGAGCGGTAGTAAACGTAAAAATTCGGGTGGGATAGGAGATGCGTCGTATTCTGGGATTTGTCATACGTACACAGAAGATGGTCGATGTGTATCTTTATTGAAAATATTGTTGACAAATCACTGCATTTATGACTGTGCATTTTGTGTGAGTCGTAAAAGTAACGATGTACAGCGCGCAGCATTTACCGTTGATGAAGTGGTAAAATTGACCATGAACTTTTATCGAAGAAATTACATTGAAGGATTATTCTTGAGTTCTGGTATTTTCAAAAGTGCCGATTATACGATGGAACGTTTGCTCAAAATCGTAAAAAAATTAAGGTTGGAAGAGCGGTATAATGGTTATATACACCTTAAAACTATTCCAGGGGCTAGTGATGAGATGATTCGTGAAGCTGGGCTCTATGTTGATCGTATGAGCATTAACTTAGAAATGCCTACAGAGAAAGGTTTGAAATTGATGGCTCCTGAAAAAGATCATGAATCGGTGAAGAAACCTTTAAATTTTATCAATCAGGAAATTCAGTCATTGAAACAGGAATCTAAATTGATAAAACATAAACCTACTTTTGTTCCGGCAGGTCAAAGCACGCAAATGGTCATTGGAGCTACGCCTGAAAATGATTTTGAAATCATGTCTGTTGCAGACAAATTTTATAAAGATTATAACCTAAAAAGAGTTTATTATAGTGGATATATTCCTATTCAAAATGATAATTCTTTGCTGCCGCAAATTGGCACAAAACCTCCTTTGATTCGTGAAAATAGATTGTATCAAACAGATTGGTTGTTGCGGTTTTATGGCTTTCAATTGAATGAGATATTAAACCCTACTTTCCAAGAACTAGATCTTGAAATCGATCCAAAATTAAGTTGGGCATTACGAAATCCTCAGCTATTTCCAGTAGATATTAACACAGCAGATTATAAAATGATTATTCGCATCCCAGGGGTGGGGAGGCAGTCTGCGCTTAAAATTATTCAAGCGCGAAAATTTGGTCGCTTGCACGAATATCAAGTGAAGAAAATGGGGATTGCTTTTAATCGGGCAAGGCATTTTATGGTATGTGCGGATAGCCCTTTTCAGTTGGGATTTGCAACAATGGAAAATGTTCGCGCTCAAATTTTGAATAACAGTGTGTCTAAAGCTAAAACTGTCCTTTCTAATCAATTGAATCTGTTTGCGTAATGTATTACATTTTTGATGGTACATATTATGGTTGGCTTTGTTGCGTTTTCGAAGCTTTCGAACGAAAGGATTTTTCGGTGAAGCCAATTACTAAAGAATTGTATCTCCCTGATATTTTTGCGGAAGACATCTATATACATACTGATTCAGAAAAAGCCGTTCGTGTTTTGAAAGGATTACAAGAACGTGTAGGTAAGAATACTGCTCTCGATTTTTTTAGATCATTTCTTTTCGAAAGTCCAGAAGTTTGGCAGGCTGCTTTTTATTTATGTATTCAGATTTTTAAAGGAAATAAAGAAATTTTGAATAATTATGGCGATGATGCTGTCATGAAATTTTCGGATGCTTTGCGAAAGGTGAGTAGAGAACGACATCGTATGAAAGCTTTTGTACGTTTTCAGCAGTCTTCTGATGGACTTTTTTTCGCCGTGGTGGAACCGGACTTTAATGTGCTTCCATTAATTACTACTTTTTTCAAAAATAGATATACAGATCAGCCCTGGATTATTTATGATTTAAAACGTAATTATGGTATTTATTGGGATAAAGTTAGTGTCACAGAAGTCGTATTAAATACGGCAGATGTCAAAGATATGGTACATTCTTCTACAGTAGTTTCTCTGGATGCACAGGAGGAATATTATAAGAATTTATGGCAACAATATTTTAAAAGTACCAATATCGTGGCGCGGAAAAATATGAAATTGCATTTGCGTCATGTGCCTCGACGTTATTGGAAGTATTTACCTGAAAAGGATTTTGGAAAAAAATAAGCAAGGAAATCAATCCTTGCTTACCTGTTTCTCAATTGTAATTTAAACTATTGTTTAAATTATGTAGAGGTTGTGCGAGATCACTATTGAACAAATATTCGATATCTGTTTCTATCGATTCCAAATGATTTGCATTGGTTTTCCAATCTTTTATTTCTTCAATAGTTGATAAATATGATCGGGGGGTGTAGATTAAGTCCTTAGAATTAAATTGTGAAAAAGATTTTTTTATTATCTGTAAAGTAATGTTCAGATTATAACCTATTTTGCTTTTCTGTGAGTTAAACCAATTACTGTGATAATGCCAGATCGCAGACTGCAAAATTGGATTGAATTGGCAATCACGTAATAATTGCGCATAATCATTTATAAAATGCGTGAATTTTGTTAATCCCCATAAAATTTTATTTAAGGTAATTGAATTTTGATTATTATCCACTTTAAAATTGTGTTTTGATTCTAGCAATTGATGGAAATCTTCCACAGTATATCTTCCTATAGAGCCACTATTGTACATCCAAAGCAATAATTGTATGTCATCATCCCGTTTTGAGAATTGATTTAGAATTAAGAATCTATCAAAAATTACTTTACCTTGGATATTGATGTTATTTTTGAAATATTCATCCACTTTTATCTGCTTAAGGATCAATTGCGGTAATACAGATGGATAGTTTTCTGTATAATATTTTTGCAGAGGTTTTGAATTTAAGATGAAATCAATTTCGTCTGTAATTTTAGGAGACAGCGGTGCGCTTATATAATCTGAAAAGAGTGCAACCTGTAATAAACTATAAAAGTCTAATAATTCATTAATATTTTCTCGAGCTTCTATTTCATTCGAATCAGAAACAGATTCTACGTGATGGTTTCGTAGTAATTTATCTAACTTGCTTAAATCATTGTCTTCCAATAATTCAGCTATTATTTCAAATCCTTTCTCTGCTTTTGATTGATTACGATATTGTTTTAATAAAATATCTAAGTTTAGGGATTGTGCTTTCATAACTATGCATATAATGATTTGACAACTAAATGATAAGGTATTAAATATTGGCTATCAGGTTTGCATATGGCATGATGAGCTTTGTTTTCCACTAATAATGGAATAGGATCTTGTCCAAAGTGTTCGTTTCTAACGATTTCTTCCTCCTTGGACCAAATGATTTGGTCAGCTATCGTAAAGTTTCCTTGTTTTTTATCCAGTAGCTGCATTGAATCATGTAGCAGGTTTTGAATAATAAATGAATTGGGTTTTAAATCCTCTAAAACTGGAAAGGATATAAGTCCTAATCCCGACAATATCGTTTCAATTGACGACAAACTTTCAAAAATAAGATTTCTCATTTTAAAGCCATGATGGGCAGGAGCGAAAAGAATCATTTTGCAGGAATCTAACCATTCTTTATGGTCCCGTTTGGCTAATAATAGCGCTTTGCGCAGAACTAATGCACCTAAAGAGTGAGCGACGAGTACAATTTGTCCGTATTTAAACGATTGCGTGATAAATGTTCTTTCAATACCCCATGCATTAGGTGAATTTTCTGTCAAATTGCTCAGGGTATTATATAAATTTTGAGAACTTTGAGCAGCAGGATTTTTTAGGCTATCATATCCATAAAATAGTATATCAGCATTTTTGAAATCATTATTTAAGCGTATAAAATCTGGAAATTCTCCCCAAGTATTAATTGATCTACCATTAAAACCATGTATAAAAATCACCAATGTCTGGGGATTATCAAGTGCGAAAAAAGCAGTGGTATGGCTTCCTTCATCAATAAAAATAGGAGGTGTATGATTCATTTTATTGTAGTTTAAAGTGTGTTAGAATTGTTAATATTAAATTATGAAATTTAAATTAATAATTAAAATATTTTCTTAATAAAATATTAAAGTTTGTTTTGTTTAATTGTGGTTTCCATTGATTTTATCATGTTTTAATGAGAATATTGCTTTTTGAGGATAATATAATACAGTTATAACAGATATTTTTTTGAGGAAGGTGATTGATAATCACTGATAATAATAGATTAACGATACGAAAGATTAAATGAATGGAGAGGAGATCTTTGGCTGTAGGTTGGTTGTAGTATTAATGAATTATACCTTTAATAAGGTATCTATTATTTCCCATTCCTTTTACGTATTGTTTTTTATCAAGGATATAAGAATTGCCTACGTTATAATTCATTGTTTCTTCATTTACAAAAAGTAAATTTTGCGTTTTCTTATAAATGCTTATTTCAGCAGGTAAGTTTTGGTTGAAAATAACTTTTACTGTTATTTTGGTTTTAGAGTCGGAAGGCGTAGAATAAATTAAAGTATCTCTATTTGATTCTTTAAGAAATTCAGTTCCAGATTTATTGATGTCAATAGTAGAAAATTGTGCAAGCTCTTTTTCCCAATTGGAAATTTTAATTTCCTTGCTTTCCGATGATTTATCGTTTGAAACTGTTTTGGTGACAGTTGGATTCAATGTTTGAAGTTTTTGTACTTCTTCCTTAAAGAATTGAGGGATATCAAATTCTGTTGTAGTTGATTGTGAAGACAAAGAAGTATTGCAACTGTATAATAATACAGCTGCAATACTTAAGAAAGGTATAAATTTAAATGTCTTCAATGAATCATTATTAATTTACTAATACATTGCCTGTCATTTCCAATGGAATGTCCAGATTCATCAATCGTAATACAGTAGGAGCGACATCTCCTAATTTACCATCTGCGATAGAAGAATAATCTTTATCAATTAGAATACAAGGAACAAGATTTGTCGTGTGTGCTGTATTTGGAGAGCCATCTTCATTTAGCATGAATTCAGAATTACCATGATCCGCTAAGATGATGAAGGAATATCCAAATTCTAATCCGGTTTCTACAACTTTCTTTAGACATACATCCACCGTCTCGACAGCTTTTACTACAGCCTCAAATACACCTGTATGTCCGACCATATCAGGATTAGCAAAATTCAGACATATAAAATCTGGACGATTGCTTACGATATCATTACAAATTGCATCCGCAATACCATAAGCGCTCATTTCAGGTTGAAGATCGTAAGTCGCTACTTTCGGAGAAGGAATCAACAGTCGATGTTCACCTTTGAACTCGTCCTCGCGACCTCCAGAGAAGAAAAATGTCACGTGTGGATATTTTTCTGTTTCTGCAATACGGACTTGAGTTTTACCTTGTGCTTCTAAAGCCTCACCTAACGTATTGGTTAGATTATCTTTTTGGAAGATTACTTTTACCCCTTTGAATGTATCATCGTATGATGTCATGGTTACATAATACAAATTCAAAGGCTTCATGTTATATTCAGGAAACTCTTGTTGCGTTAATGCAATTGTAATTTCGCGGCCACGGTCAGTTCGGAAATTAAAACAGAATACTACATCGCCTTCTTTAATCACTGCTTTTGGTGAGCCGTCATGGTTAGCAATAAAAATTGGCTTAATAAATTCATCAGTTACTCCAGCTTTGTAGGATTGTTTGATAGATTCTTGTAAGTTAGAAGAGTGTTGACCTATTCCTTTAGTCAATAAATCATATGCTTCTTTTACGCGTTCCCAACGATTATCTCTATCCATAGCATAGTAACGACCGATAGCAGAGGCAATCGTTCCAACTGAAGTTGCTAAGTGACTTTCTAGATCTTTAACATATTCCAAACCACCATTAGGATCTGTATCACGACCATCTAGAAAAGCGTGAATAAAAACTTGGTCGTTATTAAATCCTGCTACTTTGGCCGCATCACATAATGATTTAAGATGCGAAATGTGCGAGTGTACACCACCATCAGACAACAATCCAATGAAATGTACATTCTTATTGTTTTGTTTTGCATAGTCAAAAGCATCTTGAATTACCTGATGACTTTCGAATATACCATCTTTTGCCGCCTTATTAATACGTCCAAGTTCTTGATATACTACTCTTCCAGCACCTAAATTCATGTGACCTACTTCGGAGTTACCCATTTGACCTTCTGGAAGACCTACAGCTTCGCCTGAGGCTTCAAGTTTTGAATTAGGGTATTTTTCTAATAGAGAATTTAAATAAGGAATCTTTGCTGCTAATACAGCATTTGAATTATCATTTTTGCCATAACCCAATCCATCCAGGATGATTAAGGCTACTTTCTTTTGATTTAAGTTGTCCACACACAAATATAAAAAATCCTAAGCTTAAGTTATTAAATTCTGAAATGAAATTATTCGATTCTGATAATTTGCTATTTTGTTGGAATAATATTGTATGAAAGGGGTTGTATTGATATATTCGCACATATTTTCTAGTTGATGGGTAAAATTTTATACGTTTTAATTTTTATTTTGTCTGTATTTGATCCTTCAAATTTTCGAGAGATTGATAAAATGATTGGAAATGCGCTGAGGAATGGTGATGCTAAAGAATTAAGTAAATTTTTTACTTCTTCTGTAAAGATTTCTATACATAGAAATGTACAGATTGCATCAAAATATCAGGCTGAATTGATTGTATCGGAATACTTGAGTGAGAATAAATTAAGTGAGATAAAAATTTCTCGCTTGAATGAAAGTCAGCCCAACCATTTGGTTGTCTATAATGCTAAAACTCACAATAAACCAATCCGAATATTAATTAAAACAGTAAAATTAAAGGAAAGCGAATTTATTTCGGAATTCCGAGTTGAATAGAAATTTATTTTCACGTAACATATATTTTGCTCATCTTAGCTTAATATTTTTATAGATTATTGAACAAATATAATGGATTTAGCATATAAAAATCTCTTGAAAGCTTTTGTGGATCAAGCCATTCAGGAAGATGTACAAGATGGCGATCACACAACTTTAGCCTCATTACCAGAAGATAAGTTGGGTGAAGCAAAGTTGTTGGTTAAAGACAATGGAATTTTATCTGGAGTAGAAGTAGGAGTAGAGATTTTTAAACAAATCGATGAAGATTTACAAGTACAGGTGCTCATCGAAGATGGTGCAGAAGTAAAATTCGGAGATATTGCATTGCTTGTTCGTGGAAGGATCCATTCTATTTTGAAAGCAGAGCGTTTAGTATTAAATGTGATGCAGCGCATGTCTGGTATTTCTACACGCACCGCTGAATATGTAAAAGAGTTAGCGGGTACGAATACTAAGGTGTTGGATACTAGAAAGACTACGCCGCTATTACGATTTTTAGAAAAACGTGCTGTTGTATTGGGGGGAGGCGTGAACCATAGATTTGGTTTATATGATATGATCTTAATAAAAGATAATCATGTGGATTATGCAGGCTCAATCTCTAACGCCGTAAATAATGCTATTGCTTACAAGCAAAAGAATAATATAAATATCCCTATAGAAGTAGAAGTTCGAAGTTTTGATGAATTGAATGAACTTTTGTCCTGTCAAGGTGTTGATAGAGTGATGTTCGATAATTTTACCCCAGAAAACGTGAAAAAGGCTGTTGAATTGGTTGGTAGTAGGTTGATTACTGAAGCATCAGGAGGTATTGATTTAACAACTATTCGTTCATATGCATTATCAGGGGTTGATTATATCTCTGTTGGTGCATTGACACACTCGGTGAAAAGTTTAGATTTGAGTTTAAAAGCTAAGCTTATTTAGTATTTTTGTTAAGGATTTAAAAAAATTAATGATTTCATTATATCTATTTGGTGTAGTTGTACTAGCCTATTTGTTTGGTTCCATTCCTACAGCGGTATGGTTTGGTCAAGCATTTTACGGGGTAGATGTGCGGGAGTATGGTAGTGGTAATGCAGGTGCGACTAATACATTTCGGGTTTTGGGAAAGAAAGCTGGAATTATTGTGATGCTTGTAGATATTTTTAAAGGTTGGACAGCAACCAATTTACCTTATTTGTTAGATTCGGGAATTGTTGGAACATCCGATTCTATACATTTTGTGAATTTTCAGTTGGCACTAGGAGTCATTGCTGTTTTAGGTCACTTATTCCCAATTTTTGCAGGATTTAGAGGCGGAAAGGGCGTTGCTACCTTGTTTGGGATGGTGATTGCTATACAACCGTTAGCGGCATTATGTTGTGTGACTATTTTTCTTTTATGTCTTCTTATTAGTCATTACGTTTCTTTAAGTTCAATTAGTGCGGGTTTTACATTCCCTATTAGCTTGGCTTTAATTATAAAAACAACTGTGCCTTCTTTGATGTTGTATGCTATAGCAATCTGTGTTTTGATACTTATTACACATCAAAAAAATATTGAACGCTTACTCAAAGGAAAAGAATCTAAAATTTACTTATTCAAAAAATCTTCAAAATAATTTCGAAGAATTGAACTTTTAGGAATTATTATTGTCTTTAATAGGTATAAAGAAATTATAAAACAAAAATTATCATGAAAAAGATATTTACTTATGCATCTTATGTGTTGTTGGGAGCAACATTGATGGGCTGTGCTACTTCAGCAGTTACAGGTAGAAAATACTTGAAACTGGTGGATAGCGAAACTATAAATCAGCAAGCAAGCTTAGCCTATAAAGAGTTTTTAAGTGATAAAAGCACAAAAGTAGTTACGGGAACTGCACAGGCTACAGCTGTAAAAAGAGTAGGTAATAATATAGCAGCTGCGACTCAAAGATATTTGCAACAAAAAGGGATTGCTGATCAATTTAATTTTAATTGGGAATTTAACCTTATTCAGAATGATGATGTCAATGCTTGGTGTATGCCAGGTGGTAAAGTAGCTGTATTCACTGGTATTTTGCCTCTTTCGGGAACTGATGGTGGTTTAGCAACAATTATGGGACATGAGATTGCGCATGCTTTAGAAGAACATTCTGTAGCGCAGGTTTCTAATCAAATGGCTTTGCAGTTAGGAGCTCAGGTATTGGGTGCTGCATCTCAGATGTCAAATAATAAGGGTGTAGCTGTATTAAATCAAGTATACGGTATTGGTGCACCAATCGGTATGTTGAAGTTCTCTAGAAATGATGAGTTAGCGGCTGATAAAGCTGGTTTAATTATTATGGCGATGGCTGGTTATGATCCAAATGAAGCTGTAAAATTCTGGGAAAGAATGGCTGCAGCCAAGTCTGGTGCTAATTCTGTGCCTGAATGGTTAAGTACACACCCTAGTGATGCTAGACGTATTGCACAGATTCAATCTTTAGTACCAGAAGCAATGCAATACTATAAAAAGTAATTAAAGGCATTAATATATTGAAAACGCCAAATGAGGAATCATTTGGCGTTTTTCTTTTTACTATCTATTGATTATGGAATGTTCAAATACTTATGTGTTTGTAAAGAAATATTCCATTTTGGATTATCCTTTACATAATCAATGATTAGGGGAGTTACTTCTGCAGCTTTGGACCACTCGGGTTGCAAATAAAGTTTGCAATTAGGACCTACCATTTTTGCGTGTTCCTCAGCCCATAAGAAGTCAGATTTATTAAATACGATAACTTTTAGTTCACCCGCAACAGCAAGCACTTCTGGTCTCGGAGCTTTAAATTTCTTCGGTGAAAGACATATCCAATCCCAATACCCGCTTAAAGGATAAGCTCCTGAAGTTTCAATAAAAGTCTGTATTCCTTCTTCTTTAAGACGAGACGTCAATAAGTCCAAATTATAGATCAAAGGTTCTCCTCCTGTAATGACCACTGTCTTCGCTGGTTGTGATTGGGCATTTTCAACAATTGTTTCAGCGCTAGTAAGTGGATGTAAAGTTGCGTCCCAACTTTCTTTGACATCACACCAATGACAACCAACATCACATCCTCCAAGACGAATAAAATAAGCCGCTTTTCCGGTATGATATCCTTCTCCTTGAATTGTGTAAAATTCCTCCATAAGAGGTAGTAATGAGCCGTCTTCTGGTACTTGATGTGACATTATCTAAATTTTAAGATGCAAAGGTACGATTTATTCATGTTATGTAGTATTATGGAATAAGTAAACTATTTACCTATTGGTTATTTAAGTGTCAAAATGTTATATTTACAACACGACTTCCAATGTAAATTATGAGGGAAAACCTAAAGGTATTATTAATTATATTTTTCTTTTTTCAATTTAATGTAGCTTTTTCTGATGGATCTAAAGACTTATATCCAACTGGGGTGAAGGGCGCACGAGCATATATGGAAACTGAAGTTTATAATGGTAACATACTTTATCATAATTTTTATAATAATGGTAGACATTTCGCATATGTGAAAAAAAATGAAATATTAGCTGTTAGTTCCAGCGCTCAAGGTATAGGTAATGGAACTATTCGTGTATATAGTCCATCTGGACATTTGTCTTCACCATCCAATAATACAGTAGGTAGAATCACCGCTCGGCCGGGAATGAATAATAGAGAAGCTGAATTAGCAGGTCCTCGATTAGGTTATGATGCGTATGAAATTCCAGTTGATGAAGAAGGGATTTGGACTATTGAATTTACTTCACCAGGAAATTCAAGTACGCTTCCTAATAATTTAGCAAATGAAAACTGGACTCAAGAGGCTAATCAAAATTTTATTGCTGCATGGGATATTTCAGTTAGAAATGAGTCAGATACCGATTGGTTGACGGGTAGAGTTTTTGCCAATGTTCTTAATCTCCATTTAAATGGTGGAGGGATGACAGATCCCAATTATGCTTATTATGGATTGAATTATGTCCTTACCAAAGATGGATACTATTATCGTGTAGATGGCAATGGGAGTATAGGTCTGAGATTTACTTATTTTGTCAATAATTCGGGTGTACTAGATCAGAACAATATTCCTATTTACAAAAGTTCGCCAGCAGGTTTTAATGCCTCTATACACAATCCAAACGGTAATGATGTAGGTAATGAGTTTATCACGCACAAGATATTTTATACCTTACCGAATCTGGATTTGCCTAAAATTAGTAGAAGTCACTTTGGAGAAACCTGGTTACTAAATGAAATTCAAATACCACAAGTAAAGAATATCAATTTTGAGGGTTCTGAAAAGACTTCTAATAATGTCAATACTAAAGGAGTAAAAATAAATTTTGAGACTAATTATGCTGGACGATATAAAATAACAATTAAAAGTAACGATCAGAATATTAGTTTTCAGCCTTTTGAAGCAATTGTAAATGCTACTGTAGGTAATAACGAGTATGAGTGGAAAGGTGTAGATGGAGAAAATAATTTTGTTCCTCATGGGGGGTATAATATACAAGTAAGCGTAGCTTCTGTAGAAGGAGAAGTTCATTTTCCGTATTTTGATATGGAAATAAATCCCAATGGACTCAAGTTAGAGCGCTTTGATAGGGAAACAAATACCCTTTCGCCAGCAATTCTTTATTGGGATGATAGTGATATTCCTCTCGGTAATAATTTTGGAGAACATTCCAATCCTATAACCAATCTTGCTGGGATATTAAGCAGTCAAAATGGTCATCGATGGGGGACCTATACTGCCTTTTCTGGAGCTCCATTTAATAATAATTTGTTTACAGGAAATAATAGCTTTGGAAATAATATGGCTATGGATACTTGGTCATATGCTGTTCAGGTAGATGAATCTATTGAAAAAGAAATAGTAGTTGAGGTCGCTGATCTAGAAGTGATTTCGATAGATGCTGACAAAGATACAATTGAGCTTAATGATAGAGTGAATTATACCATGCGTGTACGCAATAATGGTCCATCAGATGTAATCGGAAGTAACTTTGAGTTTAGTCTACCTGAAGGTTTTACTATTGAAAATATTAATTTTATAGGAGGTGATTGTGCTTCCATTGGTTTGCAAACAATAACTAAAAATATAGCTAACATTCATATCGATATCAAAAATGGGTGTGAAGCGGTTTTTATCATTCGAGCTTTTGCAAATAATGTTCCTGATGCCACATATGGCATTGTTCCAGCGGAAGCTGGTATAGTTCGTCCTAAAGGATATACAGATCCTGATGCAACTCTGGACGACAATGCTGCCCTTGCTCCCAGATCAGCACGAGAGGAATGTTCTCCACAAGGCTGCAATAATATCAAAATTAATTCAGATGTGTTTTTGTTGGAACCTTTAAATGAAAGAGGTCAGATTGCATTATTAAAACAAGCAAGACATATCGATCAAAATAATTCAGGTTTCCAGGAAGAAGGAGAAATAATAGAATATAAATTTACTATCAGAAATACAGGGGAAGTGGTGGTAAAGGATTTTATTCTCATTGACACGTTAGTTAGCATGGATACTATTGTCATCAATGGTATTATGTTGGCTAAAAATCAACAGCATGAATTTATTCTGCCTTATACAATTACAAGACAGGATGTAATTAATGGCGAGGTAATGAATCAAGCTTTGGTTATGGGGAAGAATCCAAGAAACTTTGATGTAAAGGATTTATCCGGGACTGATTTCAATAATAATCAAAAAACCAGATTGGATATTGACCAAAGGCCATTATTTCAATTGAAGAAAACAGTTAAAAATGCAGGACAAGGTTCTGGTGAGAATGGACAATTTACGATCGGTGATGAAATTATATATCAATTCGAGATTAAACATGAGGGGAATATTTCTATTCATAATATCAAATTAATTGATGAACTACTATTCCAATCGCCTCAAGATCTTAGTATAAATAAAATAGACAACCAGATAACAACTGTCGAATATACTTATCGAGTAACGGTAGATGATATTCGTCGAGGTTTTGTAGAAAATACAGCCATTGTAGAAGGGTATGATACTAAATACAATAATGCATTACGCGATACGTCAGGTACTACTTTTGAAAATAATGATGTTACTAAAACTTTAGTCGCCAAACCGCCTATTGCCAAAGCAGATAAGATTGATGTTTATCAAGGTGCAAATGTGGAATTAAATGTGTTAGCTAATGATGAAAGAGGTAGTAGTGATTGGAATAATGGACGGGTTGAGATTATTGATCCTCCAATTATGGGTAGATTGGAGGTTAATGGTATTAATATATTATATACGCAATATAATAATCTTGAAAGTGGAGAAGATTTTTTCACCTATAGGATCCATGATAATAGCAGATTAACTAGTGAAATCGTTGGAGTTGATTTAACGATAATTAAAACAGTTCCTATTACAGTTGACGATTATTTTGTTCAATATTATAATACTAGAGTGACAATATCACCTGCAGATAATGATTATGTAGAAAATTCAGAGCTGGATTTTGAAAGCATAACGATAATTAATCAACCAATGAATGGAAGGTTAGTTTATATGGGAAAAGGAAAATTTACTTATACCTCGGAGAAAACTTTCTCAGGAATTGATCAATTTACTTATCGCATCATGGACAAAAATGGTAACTGGTCTGAACCTGCTACAGTTAAAATTGAAGTAGCAGGTATTCTGATTCCAAATGTAATAACTCCAAATGGTGATGGTCTAAATGATACAGTTGAATTAATTGGAGTTTATCAATTTGAACGCGTAGAAATACAAATCTTTGATCGTTTTAAAAATCTTATTTACGAAAATTCGAATTATAAGAATGATTGGCAAGTGAGTTCAAGTGTGCGAGATGGAACATATTTTTATATTCTTAAGTTTAATAAAAAAGGAGAAAAGGCAATTATTAGAAAAGGTTCCTTATTAATTACTCGCGAGAAAATTAATTAGTTTTAATGCCATTCTTCGCGTCCAAGTATTTTCTTTTGCTCGTAATTTAGACTTTCATCTTCTGTAAGATTTGACTGTGTTATTGTTAGCAATTTGGGCTGACCCGCATCGAGCCATGCAGAGTACCAAAAAGAAGCGACAGCAAATATAGATGCCTTGAAACGTCTTTCCACCATACCATTTAGTTCGGTATTATAAGCTTGTACATAAGGATCAGAATAGGTTTGTATGAGTTGATTGTTTCTTTCTATATAAGATTTAATCTCAGAATCCCTAAAAGATCTGTTCAAAGCTTTTTCAATTAACAATACAGAATCAACTAAAGCATTGCTTTCACGCACTATCTTCCAAGCAAAATTAACTGGATCGGAAATATATTGGGCAGAGCCAATAAATAAATCATAATCTGTCATATACATCTCAGGAATAAGGGTTTCCCAGAGTGCATGAATTCCTATTTGGTTAGTGTATTGACCATTATAGTTACTAGTAGTATGTAAAGGAACATGTGCATCAGCTACATAATGACCCAGATCTGCACTCAATTGAATAATTCTTTTGTTGTCTTTGGACTTAAAAGCTTCCACTAGATTTTGGTATGTTCTGTTGATTTGCCAAGGCACAATACCTTGAGCTAATAATTTTCTTTCGTTTAGTTTTTCTTTGGCTTTAGACCAATGAATTGGAATGCTGTCTATATTTTCATATTTGTCTAGGTCAATATAATGTTTTGGACCTTCGATCGTATCAATATAACATCTCTTGTCCGCGTCAACGGCCTTGTCCGTTATTTGTTTAATACATGTTTTGTAAAAAGAAGCGAGTTCAGTGGGAAGTAAAAAGACCGCCGTTTGATTTATTTTTTTATGTGGATTGAATCCCCATGAACTAAGAAAGAACAGGCCAAGGACCAAGAAGATTGGGGAAGGTTTCATAATTAATGCGTTATACCATTAATTTAAGAAATTAAATTAATTAAAAGTAGTTTAATGTAAATTATGAGCCTTATTTAATAAAAATATGTATTTTCGATTTACTTTTTTATTGCTATTCATGAAGATATTATATGCTATTCAGGGGACAGGAAATGGACATTTATGCCGAGCGATGGATGTTATTCCATGCCTTCAGGCTTTCGGCGAAGTGGATGTTTTGATCAGCGGTATTCAGGCTGATATTTGTATTCCCTTCGATATCAAATATAGATTGCATGGATTAAGTTTTATATTCGGTAAATCGGGAGGTGTAGATCTTTGGAAAACGTTTATGAGCTCCACTGTGCGAAAATTGCTTCAGGAAATCAATGAAGTGCCGGTTCAGGATTATGATTTAGTGATCAATGATTTTGAGCCGATCACAGCTTGGGCTTGTCAAACAAAAGATCTACCATGTATTGGATTAAGTCATCAAATAGGAGCTATGCATCCTGACAGTCCTAAGCCAGATGAGACTGATATGATGGGGAAATTTATAATGAAAAATTATGCTCCGGTAACACAAGCTTATGGCTTTCATTTTAAACAATATCATCATTCGATTTTTACTCCCGTAATCCGAGAACCTATTCGTTCTTTAGAACCGACAAATGAAGGTCATTATACCGTATATTTGCCATCTTATGATGATGCGCATCTGCTGAAGCAACTGACTAAATTTACGGACGTGAATTGGGAGGTTTTCTCAAAACATAATACGAAACCATTGCATATGAAGAATGTCAAAATTCAGCCTATTAACAATGATGCTTTTGTAAAAAGTATGGCTTCTTCAGAAGGTGTATTGTGTGGAGCTGGATTTGAGACACCTGCAGAAGCACTATATTTGGGCAAAAAAGTATTGGCTATTCCAATGAAAAATCAATATGAGCAGCATTTGAATGCAGCTGCTTTAGAAGATATTGGCGTACCTGTTATCAAAAGTTTAAAAAAGAAATACGAGTATGATATTGAATTGTGGTTAAACAGCACCGATACGGTGAAGGTTGATTATCGCAACAATACCATGCAAATCGTAGAAACCATTATAAATAAAAATACATGAAGTTAAAATTTATTTACTCGTTATTAATCTTAGGGGCTAGTACAAGTTACCTACAAGCACAAACAAAGAAAACAACTACACCTACAAATAAAGCAACAGCTGTTAAGTCTTCTGTTCAAGAGTTTTCTTTGAAAACTTCCAATGATTCCTTGTCGTACGCATTAGGCATTGATGTAGCTAAAAATTTGAAAAATGCAGGTTTTGATGTAAGTACGGAAGTTTTTCATAAAGGTCTGGTTGCCGCCTTAAAAGAAGAAAAATTACTCTTGACTGAGGAGCAAAATATGGATATTATCCAAGGTGAGCTTGTTAAAGCTTATGAAAAGAAAAATGCGGAATTAAAAAAGCCTGGTGAAGATTTTTTGGCAAAAAATAAGGCTCGTCCCGAAGTCAAGGTTACTCCTGAAGGTGTGCAATATGAAGTATTGAAAGAAGGTGATGGACCACAGGCTACTGCTGATTCAGAAGTAGAAGTGCATTATAAAGGAACATTAATGGATGGAACTCAATTTGATAGTTCGTACGATCGTAATGAATCATTGACATTAGATTTGAATCGCGTGATTGAAGGTTGGAAAATAGGTATTCCATTGATGAAAGTCGGTTCAAAATATAAATTTTATATACCTTATAATTTAGCTTATGGTGAACGTGCTACAGGTTCAATTCCTGCGTTTAGTGCATTGATTTTTGAAGTAGAGCTATTAGGTATTAAAGCAGAATAAAATGAAATATAATAAGTTAGGCAAGTCAGATATAGTAGTTTCAGAAGTGGGGATAGGCTGTATGTCATTCAGTACGCATACGCGTACTGAAAGCGAATGTATTATCCAGAAATCCATTGATGAAGGAATAAACTACTTTGACACGGCTGACTTATATGATTTTGGTGAAAATGAAAAACTGCTGGGGCAAGCCATAAAAGGTTATCGTGAAAAGCTTGTCATCGCATCCAAGGTCGGCAATAGATGGAAAGAAGATAAATCGGGTTGGACTTGGGATGTCTCTGGCGATTATATAAATGAAGCAATAGATGAATCATTGCAACGTTTGCAAACGGATTATATAGACTTATACCAAATTCATGGCGGAACGAAGGAAGATAATTTTGAGGAAGTCGTGTATACTTTGGAAAAATTAGTAGAACATGGTAAAATAAGGACTTATGGTATATCATCTATTCGACCTAATGTCTTTTTACGCTATGCGAATGAATCCAATATTGTTTCCAATATGATGCAGTTTAGTCTTTTGGATACACGTCCGGAACCTTACTTACCTCCGTTGCAAACGGCAGACGTGTCCATATTAGCTAGAGGAAGTTTTGCTCAGGGAATGTTATTAGGAAAGCCTGCTAACGATTATTTAGATCATTCAAGCGAGCAAGTCGAAATAATAACCAAACAAATTGATCTTTTGGCTAATGAACTATCAGTTTCAAAAGAAGCTATTGCTTTAGCATTTTTGTTGAAATATCATAAAATCTCTTCTGCTGTAGTTGGGGTGAGCACCAAAGAGCAGTTGGATAAATTATTTACAGCCATCAATGAATTGGATAATTTGCAGATTGATTTCGGTAAATTAAATATTCCTAAGATCAATTATACAACACATGTATAATAATATAAGAAGCCGTAATTTATATTACGGCTTTTTATATTAATATTAATTACTTGTAATTTCTAATACAGAACTTTTTATACTTCCATTCAGGTACCAATCTAATCCGACTTTCATGAGGTAATCCCCACTGAAAGCTTGTTCATTTCTTTTGAACTGAGGTTTTTGATTAGGCATCAAGTTGATTTCTTTAATCGTATATCTTTTATTTGGATCTAAGCCTTTTAATATAATTTTATTGAAAACATCGCCTGTTAATGTGTTTAAATTATAATTAAACAACACTGCTTTTGATTTGTCTTCCGAAACGGTCATCCAAGCGGCATAATTATTTTGGTAAGGAGATATGAGACGGAAGATTTCTCCCTGTGCGATAACAGTTTGCAATCTGTTAAAATTCTTCACAGCATCTTGGCAATATTTTAATTCATCACCGCTCATTTTCTCAAGCTCAATATCAAAACCTAGCTTCCCACTCATGGCTACATCTGTACGGAATTTGATAGGCTGTTTACCCCAAGATGTGACGTGCGCACATTGTGCCGCAAAAGGGAAAAAGTACGAATAGGCATATTGTAGATATACACGGCGCAAACCATCGGTGTTATCGCTTGGCCAGAATTCTTGGAAATATTTCAAACCTCCATATTCAGCTCTTCCGCCACCACCACTACACCACATCATTTCTAAATCAGGATATTTATTACGGAAGCGTTCTAATACGCTATATAAGCCATTTACATAATCTACAAAAAGATTATTTTGATTGTCTTTTAGGTATGGAGAATATTGATTAGTCATATAACGATTACAGTCCCATTTGATGTATGCGATCTCTTTTCCATCTTGCATGATTTTATCAATGACACTATACACGTAATCCTGAACTTTTGGATTGGTTAGATCGTGAACTAATTGTTGTCTACGTTCGTCAATGTGGCGATTCGGCAGCTTTAGTACCCAATCAGGATGTTTTTCATATAATTCACTTTTTTGACTGATCATCTCAGGTTCTACCCAGATACCAAATTTTACACCTTTTTCATGCGCTAATTTCACCAAATGACCAATGCCATTTGGTAATTTTTGTTTATTTGGATCCCAATCACCTAAGCTTGTGTGGTCATTGTTGCGTGGATATTTATTTCCAAACCAGCCGTCGTCCAATAAAAATAAGTCAACACCCAATTTCTTAACATCACCAAACATGTGATCCAATTTCTGCTCATCAAAATCAAAATATGTCGCTTCCCAGTTATTAAGTAGGGTAGATCTTTTTTTACGGCCTTTGTAAATACCGTAATCTAAAGCCCATTTGTGTAAATTTCGACTGGCTTGACCTTTTCCTTTTGTTGTAAAAGTATAGATGAAAGTAGGGGTTTTAAACTCTTTACCAGCGGCTAAGTTGTAGGCAGAAGAATAATTGTTTATGCCTGGAAGTATTTGCAACAAATGACCAAAATCTTCGCTGTATTTCACATTCTCGAATGTAAGTTTGAAATTTCCAGACCAAGCTAATGTACCTGCAATGACTGTCCCTTCGTTTTCTGAGGCCGGTTTATCCACGGATAATAAAAAGGATGGTAAATCAAAATTGGTCGCTCTTGTGCCCAATTTTGATTCTATACGGTGAATACCTTGAGGCAATTGAACTTCTTCATTGCGCATTTCGTTGATCCAATCTCCATAGAAATGTTGTAAGTAGTATTTATCAGATTTTAACTGTAGTGCAGCTGAGGCAATATTTTCAATTGTAATAGCTTTTTTCTCTTTATTTGTTAGAGTGGACCAAGTTTCAATGACATTCTCTTTTTGATAAGCTTTGAAGGTTAATTTAACGTCAATCGCATATTTTGGATCTTTTAAATCAATTGTTGTAGTTATTACATTGCCATCATTTGCTTGTTGGTGCTTTATATATTCCAGTTGCGTAGAAGGGTTTCCGTCAACTTGTCTAAGCTGTAAAGCGGGTTCACGAACGGTATGCAATCCTCAGTAATCCAGGTATTAACCTTACTATTGGGTAATTGGGCGTAGTCATTCTTGTTGGAAAGTGATTCTCCTAAATATACTTGCTCCAGGCTTTTATTTTTACCTACTCGGAAAACTAAAGCCGTGTTTTGGGTTTCAATCAAAATATCCTGAGCTTTTAGTTGGAAGGATATTGCAATTAGCAAGAGGATGATCATAAAACGAGGTTTTGAATTCAATCCTTTTAGGCTGATTAATTTACTTTTACTCATAACGTGGTTTTTGTTTATTAAAAAAGGTTTGCTAAAATATGAATAATTTGTTTGAAAAATTAACTAAAACAATTATTAATACTATTGTTGTTTAATCTACAATATAATAAAATATTTTTTTATCTTAACAGTTAACTTATTTAGGGTGTTTATAATTCTGGGTTAGGAATTAAAATTTCAATTAATAAAATGAAATAGAATATAAATAATAAAGGCAGCATTATTATAATGCTGCCTTTATCAAAAACAAATTATGATTAGTATTAAACTTAAATTCTAGTACATAGCTATGCTATCAGCACCGCCAGTTACATCATGTTGAGCTAATAGTGTAATATGCGATTTTTTCAAAATCTTTGAACTAGCCATATAAGCAGGATCTTCTGCATATATAAATACCATAGTACCATTTTTGATGGTATTGATAATAGGTTTGTTCAATTCTCGGGGAAGGGCAGGACATCCGTAACTTCTTCCCAATCTTCCTGTAGCATTAATCACGGATTGACTACAATAATCTGCACCGTGGATTACAACGGCGCGAGCTTTAGCTTGATCGTTGATGCCTTTTTCCAAACCATTTAATACTAAAGAATATCCATTACCACCTTGATATGTATTTTCAGTCGTGTAAAAGCCCAATGAACTTTGGTATGAACCATGTCTGTTTGAAAACGCTTTAGCATATTTCTCTCCACTATTACGTCCATGAGAAACAATTGTATTAAATAACACTTTTTTGTTTTTCATGTCGATGACAAACATTCGTTTTTCCGTTGAAGGTAATGTAAAGTCAATTACGGTAATGATATCCTTATTATTAAAATTAAGATTTTCGTAACCAATCATTGCTTTATCAAAAGCTTCAAATTTTAATTTACCTTCCAGCCCAATTTCATCATACAAAAGCTCAGTCGCAGATTTAACATCTTTCGATTCTGTTTCTAAAGCGATATGATTAGATGGAATGCTGTCGGTTTTTAGTGGATTTAGGTAGGTTGCTGCGGTTTGACTAAATAAAGTAACAAGTCCCACGCAGGTTGTTGTAATTATTACAAATAATTTCGTTTTTTTCATAAGCACACTTCCTCTTTTCTTATACAAAGTTCGTTATCAATATTTTATAAAACTGTTAAGAAATGTTAAATCTTAACTTATGGTTAATCTATGACAATTACAAGGGAACTATATGGCTTAATCCAGTCGTAAACAAATTTAGAATGTGAGGAAGCGTTACGTACGCACATGTGAGATCTAGGCACAGTTCCTAAGCTCCAGCTTGTCTCGATAATCTTTCCTTTTGGATTGTTAACCGGGATTCCGTGTATATAAGCACCATTTGTAAAACGGGAAGCCCAAGGAGCAAAACCTTCAATCTCGCTACTACCATCTTTAGTGTAAAACATTTTTGCTTTTTGTTCCTGTACTAAAAACATTCCGACAGGTGTTTCCATAGCGTAAGGAGGATTATGCTTACCTGTAGTCGCTTTATTCATACTGCGTATATACCATGTATCTTTTACATGGTCTAATGCGCATATATTTTGGTTTGTAACATCTACTACCACAATATGTTTAAATGCCAACGAATCGCCCAGTGCTTTCACATAACGCTTTGGAATTTCCCATTCACCTTCAAAATTTGATAAGCCTTTCACTTTTACCATATCAAGCGTATCGCTAGAAAGCAGTTTTACTAACGAGCCATCACGGCCATAAATAATGGGATTTTTACTATCTCCAACACGGTATAAAGGTGCTGATTGGTAACGTTCTGTTCCAAGGGTATCAGATACGCGTTTGTATGCATTACGCTTATAGTTTGCAACTGTAGGAGCTTCTCCGTGTTTATTTTTATAATTTGATACGAGACCATATTCATTATGCTCCCGCTGAAAATTCTCGATATACGCTAATTTTTCCTTTATTTTTTCCCATTGAAACACGCGAAAAGTATCTTGATATTCGTATTTATCATCTAAAGTGTATTTATCGTACTTTAATTCCTTTTCGAGCTTGATGTCTTTCGCAGTGATAGGTCTCTTTTTCGCAGCTTCTTCTTGTTCTTTGCGTACTTGTTCAATGCTATCTTGTTTTTCTTTTTGAATTTCTTCAGGTGTTTTTGTTTTGTTAGAAGGTTTACAAGCTATGACAAACTGTATAATAAAAATAAATAGAAGTATGTTGCGCATAAAGCGTATAGTTGATTTAATAAATTTGACTTATTTCAAATATATTAAAATTAAATTATTGGGAATAATTTAGTTTCTATCTCGCGATCAAATAATTGTAATTTGTCGAAGAAGGGTTTTGTTTCTGGGTTTAATGCAATTATATAAGGGATATAATATACGTTACGGTGGGTAGTTTGTAATTTATAATATCCAAATAAAATACCATTGTTTTTTTGAACGGATTTTACTTCGGTGACACTTTTAATATCCGATAAAAGATTGAAAGTATCTATCTTACCTTTGTTTACTTCAATCTGGACTTGATTTGTCCTGGTGTTAAAAATAATTTGCTGATTTCTGGCAGCTTTGAGGTGATTGTTGAGAATAAAAAATTGACCTATCAAATATAGACTTATAGGAAGCATGATTAATGCAATTTTAAATTTGCTAGCTATTACAATGGTGATCAGTAGAATTACTATCCCTATTCCTACGGTAAGTAAGGTCTTCTGTACAGCAGATTTATAAATAGATATAGGTGCACTGATTTCAATAATCTCAGATGGGGTAGACAAGCGTTGTGTGGTACTCCAGGATCCAAAAATATTAAGCTTACGCACAATCGAGAAGATTAGCATAGCAATAAGTGCACCTATGATGATGATTTTTATCATCGAATGTTTTTAATATTGTTCGTTTTCGTTTGGATAATCTTGTGATTTCACGTCCGCTACATATTGTGACGCAGCGTTTGTTATAGTATCATAAAGATTAGCATATTGACGAAGGAATTTTGGCTTGAAATCTTTGGTCATGCCCAACATATCATTCACTACTAATACTTGACCATCGCAACCATTTCCTGCACCAATTCCTACTGTGGGAATATACAATGATTTAGAAACTTCTTCTGCTAATTTCGCAGGAATTTTTTCCAATACTATCGCAAAACATCCCGCTTCTTGTAAAGCTAATGCGTCGGATTTCAGTTTTTCAGCTTCTGCTTCTTCTTTAGCACGAACACCAAAATCACCAAATTTGTAGATGGATTGAGGTGTCAGGCCTAAGTGGCCACATACGGGAATACCCGCTTGAACGATTTTTTTGATGTTATCAATAATCTCTTCGCCACCTTCAAGTTTTAGGGCATGTGCACCAGATTCTTTCATCATACGTACCGCAGCTTCATAAGCTTTCTCTGTCGAACCTTGATACTCACCAAAGGGAAGATCTGCTAATACCATAGCTCTCTTTGCCCCACGAGCTACAGCCGCAGCATGATAAATCATGTTGTCTAAAGTAATAGGTAGTGTAGTTTCATAACCAGCAAACACATTTGCAGCCGAATCACCTACTAAAATAACGTCAATACCAGCTTCATCTACAGCTCTAGCCATTGAAAAATCATAACTCGTAAGCATACTGATTTTTTCGCCTCTCGCCTTCATATCGCGCAATGCCGAGGTAGTGACACGTTTTATGGGTTTGTGTACAGACATGGTCTCTTTTGTTTTGTTGCAAAATTATAAATAAAAATAGCTATCCCTTCATATTATTGTAAATAACCTCAAATATCAAAAATACTCGCTTGCTTTTGTTATTTTTGCAACATGGCGCAAAACGAAAACCGTTTATTTAAATTTCCAAAGTTCTCCGAACTAATTATTCATGAGGATGACAATCTTATCGTAATTAACAAACCACCTTTCGTAGCTTCACTAGATGAGCGTGAAGGGGGAGAAGTGAATATCCTACGTCTAGCCAAAAAGTATTATGCGGATGCGCAAATCTGCCACCGTTTGGATAAGGATACTTCGGGCATATTGTTAATTGCCAAAAATCCTGAAACTTATCGTTTGGTTTCTATTGAGTTTGAAAAACGTCGTGTTAATAAAATCTACCATGCTATTATTCAAGGCACGCATATTTTCAATGATTTGAAAGTTGATTTACCGATTTTGAATCAAGGAAATAAGAATGTGACTATTGATAGAGCAAATGGTAAACAAGCGGAAACTATATTCAATAGTATTAAATATTTCAAACATTATACGTTGGTAGAATGTAAGCCTATCACGGGTCGTATGCACCAAATTCGTATCCACTTAGCCACACAGCATGCAGCGATTGTAGGGGATGTGATGTATAGAGGAAAGCCAGTTTACTTATCCCAAATCAAGAAAAGAGGTTTTACGATGGGTAAAGAGCAAGAAGAGCTTCCCATTATGAAACGTTTTGCTTTGCATTCCAAAAAAGTAGACTTCACTATTGATGGTAAGCACTATGAATTCGAAGCTGAATATCCGAAAGATTTTGCTACCTTACTCAAACAATTGGAGAAGTTTGATTCCTAAATAGTTGATCTATGGAAAATAAGAGTAGTAAGAAGCGTAAATGGAACTATGTTCTTTGGGGTATATTAATTGTTGTTGTCTTAATGCCTCAAAGCAGAATGTTCATCCAAAAACAATTAATGAAGGTAGGATTTTTCCAACCTAAATTAGAAAAAGTGGATCAACCTTCACCGGAAAAGACCGCTATTACTACAGAAACTCCTAATAAAGCAACAGTTTCATTCAAAGATGAATCTGGACAGGTCTATAATGTAGATGAATTAAAGGGAAAAGTCTTATTTATCAATTTTTGGGCAACTTGGTGTCCTCCATGTAAAGCAGAAATGCCTTCCATCCAAAAGCTTTACGATAAGTTTAAAGGAAATGATAAAGTGAAATTTCTTTTAGTTGAAATTGAAGAGGACATTACGGGTGCAAATAAATTCCTAAAGCAAGAAAAATTAAATTTACCTATTGTATATCCAAATAGCAATATTCCAAAAACTTGGCTTTCTGGTGCTATTCCAACCACTGTTATTTTAGACAAAAATGGAGAAATGGTAGGTAGAGAGCAAGGGATGCGTGATTACAGCGCGAAGTCCGTTGAAGATTTTATCCAGAATCTAATAAATCAATAATATTTTATGACAAGACAAGAACTTATCGAGCAAATCAAAGAAAAACGTTCATTCCTTTGTGTTGGTCTTGATACCGATATAACAAAAATTCCCGAGCATTTATTAGGTGAAGAAGATCCTATTTTTACCTTTAACAAAGCTATTATAGAGGCTACGGAAGATTTGTGTGTGGCTTACAAACCAAATATCGCTTTTTACGAAAGCTATGGTGTGCAAGGTTGGCATTCGTTGCAAAAAACATGGCAGATTCTTCCAAAAAACTGTTTCAGTATAGCTGATGCAAAACGTGGTGATATTGGTAATACATCAAAGATGTATGCGCAAGCTTTCTTTGATCAAGCGCAATCAGGAATGTCTTTTGATTCTATCACGATAGCACCTTATATGGGCAAAGATTCGGTAACTCCATTCTTGGATTTTGATGGCAAGTGGGCTATTGTATTGGCACTGACATCAAATGAAGGTTCTAAAGATTTTCAAAATTTCAAAAATACAGATGGTAAACAATTATTTCAAGAAGTAATTGATAAAGTAAACTTTTGGGGCAGCACAGAAAATCTGATGTATGTAGTAGGAGCTACCAGAGGAGAAGCTTTCGTAGAAATCCGTAAACACGCTCCAGATCATTTCTTGTTGGTGCCAGGTGTTGGTGCGCAAGGAGGATCTTTGCAAGAAGTATGTAAATACGGTATGAACAAAGATTGTGGTCTTTTGGTCAATAGTACCAGAGGAATTATATACGCCTCTACAGGTAAAGATTTTGCGGAGAGAGCAAGAGAGGAAGCTATAAAATTGCAAAAGGAAATGGAGCTTGAGCTTCTGCATGCTGGAATCATTTAAAGATTATAAGACAATATAGAGGCCAATCGTTTAGTGATTGGCCTTTTTAATTACCCAATTTTACCATATTCTTTGTTACAAATCATTTGAAAAATGTGATTTTAAGCACTTTTTTTATAAAAAGTTATTTCTTTTTGATTAATTTCTGCGACGTTCAAAAATCTGAAAATTCTAATAATGGTAAAATTAACATATACCTATTAGAATATCCTTTTCTTTAATCTAAAACAATGGTTTTTAAGAAAATAATTAAACTTTTAATGCTGTAAAACAATAACTACAATTTGTTACACATTCTTAAAAAAAGGCTTTTGGAATTATTTTATATTGTTTATTTGTGTTGTAATTATTACCATTTAAACCGCGGGATTCTAAGCTTATTTGATAATAATTCTGAATTATTGAACTTAAAACTTTACGCTTATGAAAGCTTACAGAAACAGAGTTATTGAATCTTTACAACTATTAGGCGACATTCGAAATCAATTGTTTACTCAAATTGTAAATATTGCCTCTGATGGCGAGTTGAAAGAAATTATGGATGTTTTCGAAGAGGGCGATTGCTATGAATTTGAAATGGATCAATTTGAGAATTCTAAAGATATTAATATTGTAAAGTTAATGCAGCTATGCAAGGACATAGAACTCGCATTTGATAGTATACAAAATGTAAATGCAGTAGGAGATGAGGAGATCTTCTTGACTGCTTCTTAATGTTTATTTTATAATTATACCAACCAACAATTATTCCTTAAAAGGGAGATTATACTTAAATATATTTAATTCAATTTTTACTTTCGAGGGTAATCGGATTGTACTTGCTTGCATAAAGTACATCATGGATTGTTTTGGAATTGCTTATGGAGGATTTTTACTTATTATTTCATACTGGTCATAAAAATTAGAAAGCCAATCATGTATTTGATTGGCTTTCTAATTTTAACTTATAAATCCTTTTACGTATTGTTGAGTTATTGGATTTTTTGGATTGATTAATACATCTTCGGTTTTTCCAAACTCTACTGCTTTACCATTATATACAAATAAGATATAATCGGACACACGACGAGCTTGCCTTAAAATATGTGTTACCAATACAATAGTATAGTCTTTTTTAAGGTCTATTAACAGATTCTCAATAGTTTGTGTTGAGATGGGATCCAACGCAGATGTACTTTCATCACCTAAAATGATTTCAGGCTGAACTGCAAGACCTCTCGCTAAACAAAGTCTTTGCTGCTGACCTATCGATAATCCTGTTGCCGAAGAGTCCAAACGGTCTTTTACTTCTTCCCAAAGTCCTACATTGCGCAGTTGAGTTTCTACAATCTGTTCCAATACTTTTTTATTGCGTTCGCCATGTATCTTTGGTCCGTAAGCTATATTGTCAAAAATTGACATCGGTAGAGGGAAAGGTCTTTGTGAAAGTAAGCCCATTTTCTTGCGAATATGAGTTACTTCTGCGTCTTTCGCGTAAATATCTTCTCCATTTACTAAAACGGATCCCGTTACTTTTACTTCTTTCGAGTCGTCCATCAGTCGATTTAAGGTTTTTAATAAAGTGGTTTTACCACATCCTGATGGACCGATAATAGAGGTAATCGAATTGTTTGGAATATCCAAGTTGATATTCTTAAGTATATGAGTTCCTTCTATATATACATTCAAATCCTTGATTTGCATGTGAGGGGTGCTGGGAAGGATTATATTTTGTGTTTCTTTTGTTTCGATGCTAGAATGTGCGTGCATATGACGATAATTAAAATAATTAGTGTCAGTACTAATGCAGAAGCGTAAGCTCTGCCTTGTACTTCGGGTATAGGACTACTTAATTGAAAAAATATAGCTAATGGCAATGTCGCTGCTGGTTCATCAATATATTTGGGCAGATTATCCGAAAATCCTGTTGTTAATAATACTCCTGCTACATCACCAATCGCTCTTCCGAAAGCCAATAATATGGCGGTGAAAATTCCAGGTTTGATGTATTTTATTAAAACTTTAGCTGTTTCCCATGTGGTAGCACCTAAGGATTTGGTTACATTTTTTAAATCAACAGGTACAGTCAATAACAATTCATCGATGGTACGAACCACAATAGGAATGGTGAGCAATGTAATCGTGATAACACCTCCCAATAGAGAAGCACGAATTCCCAACCAAACCATTATGCTGAAAGCAATTGCTCCATAAACAATGGAAGGGATACCGAACAATACATCAAACAAAAGTTTGGAAGATTTTTCTAAAAAAGAACCCTGCTTGATATACATATTGAGGTACAAGGCAATTGGAATTCCAATAAGTGTCGCCAATACTGTAGAAAGGCCAGCTAAATATAAAGATCCTAGTATCGCATTAAAGATTCCTCCGCCTTTACCTATATAAAAGCCCCCTTTTGGAGATTGAGAAATCATCTCCCAGCTAATATAAGGTAGTCCTTTATACAATATAATTCCAATTATTAAAAAAAGAGAACCTGTAATACTAATGCCTGAAATCTGCATCAATATTTTAGCAATTTTTTCTTTTCGTAATCTGCTTTTGATATTTGACATTAGGCGTGTTCCTCCAATCTGTTTAAGATTATTCTCGAGATAAGGTTGAATCCAAAGATGATAACAAACAATAATAAAGCAGCGAACATCAACGCTGCATCGTACAGCGGAATAGACATCATTTCTCCAAAATTATTGGCTATAAGAGCGGGGATAGGGTAGCCCGCATCAAATAAAGATTGTGGGACTTTAGGGATATTTCCACAAACCATTAATACGGCTACCGTTTCTCCAAAAGCTCTTGAAACCGCTAATACGACTGCGGCAATTATTCCAGGTCTGGCTTTACGTAAAATTACTTTTTGTATGGTCTCCCACTTTGTTGCACCTAAAGACAGTGAAGCTGCTTTTAGTTCCTTTGGGATAGTGTGCAACACTTCGACCATGATACTAATCATGATTGGAAAGATCATTACAGCCAAAACAATTCCTCCTGCTAATACGGAGTAACCTGTAGTATTGATATTGAATATGGGGGCTATCCAGTCTGAAATGAGTGGCACAACAAATAAAACACCCCAAACACCATATAGTACAGGTGGAATGGCTGCCAAGACATTCATTAAGGGCAATACTGAATTGCGCAGTCTGTCAGAAGCATATTCTACCAAATAGGTGGATGCTAAAATACAAAGTGGTACAGCTATAACTAAGGATATTAATGTCACCCACAGCGTTCCCATAATAAAAGGTAGGAAACCAAAATTTCCTTTTTGAGGTGACCAATTCTTTTCGGTTAGAATATGGAATAAATTTACATTATCCAATAGTGGTGAAGATTTCATTGCTAAACCAATAACAATAAGCACTACCACTGATAATGATAGGATTAAAAGCGATTTCGATAAATACTTAGCGATTAAATCTTTTACTAATCTGAATTTCATTAGTTGGTAAGTTTTTCTAATTCCTTATTTCTTTGCTCAACAGTAAGTGGTACATAACCATTTTCTAAAAGATAGCCTTGCTGATTTTTGTCTAAAACAAAGCGAATAAATTCTTTTATCAATTTGCTGTTATTATCATTTTTAATGACAAAAAGTAGTTCCCTACTTGGAGGCGAAGGATATTTTCCTAAAGCTACAGCTTCGGTCAACACATCGATATTGTCATAAAAGCTTTCTTCGGAATCTATTTTCCCATTCTTATTAATGTCGATTGGAATAACCTCGATATTGGGTGTGGTTTTCTTGGTCTTCAGATCGTAAACATAGTTGATATTATTGAATCCAATTGCAGTAGGACTGTCTTTAATAGCTTGTGCCAACCCTGGATCTCCAAATATTCCAACACCTTTCAAGTCTTCTTGAGATTTTTTGAAATATTTAGCCCAAGTTTCCGCCGCACCAGCTGCATCCGAACGTACATATACACCTATAGCTGCGGATGAAAATCTGCTATCAATTTGATTCCAAGATTTGTATTTACTATGTACAAAAACATCTTCTAATTCATTTTGCGTAAGTCCTCGTTCTTTTATCAAATTTGCATCCGGATGATTGGAATTAAAAGTTCCCAAAACAGCATCTTTAGCTACAAAAATAGGATAAGCTCCTTTTTCCAATTCCTGAGGATGTAAGTCTCGCGACACCAAACCTATGTCTGTCATATTAGTAAGCACATCGGCTATTCCTTTGCCAGCTCCACCTGCTGAAATATTGAAGCGTACATTTGGATTCAACTTTTTAAAATCCTCGCCCCATAATACTACGATTGGATACAATGCGAATGCCCCAGAAATGGAAATATTACCCACATATCCGGTCTTTTCGTCGTATCCCTCTTTGACTTTCGGTGCGCAACCGCTGAAGATAATTGAAAGAATTAAGGCTTTAGTTAATGATTTTGTTAATTTCATTAATTATATTTACCAATATTATAAATTAAAATATTTCTACAAATATATACTAAATTGGTAGAATATATAGCTTTTATAGGTTTTATTTTTTACCTTTGTCACGCGTTATTTGAAAAAGTAACCATTTGAAGAGATTTAAACGAGGAATGCTACTTACTTTAAACCATGCAAAGTTTTAGAACAGAATTAGAAAACCCAGTTGTAGAGCAAGAGATTATAGAGCTTGAGCGTAAGATTAGAGCGTATCAAGAAGGATTAATTCCGGATGAGAAATTCAGGTCACTACGATTGGCAAGAGGAGTGTACGGACAGCGTCAGCCAGGTGTGCAAATGGTACGCATTAAATTACCATTTGGGAAAGTTACATTTAAGCAAATATTGAAAATTGCAGATATTTCTGATGAATATGCTTCCAAAAATCTGCACTTGACTACTCGTCAAGATATACAAATACACTATGTTAGTTTGGATAAAACACCAGAGTTGTGGGCTAAATTAGCGGAAGATGATATTACTTTGCGTGAAGCGTGTGGTAACACCGTACGTAATGTTACGGCGTCTCCAACCGCAGGAATTGATCCTTTGGAACCATTTGATGTTTCACCTTATGCGCAAAAGACTTTTGAGTATTTCTTGCGTAACCCAATCTGTGCAGAAATGGGACGTAAGATTAAAATTTCTTTTTCTAGTTCTGACCGCGATACTGCTTTCTCTTACATTCATGACTTTGGTTTTATTCCAAAAGTGAAAATTATAAATGGCGAAGAGGTAAGAGGTTTCAAAGTTTTGCTAGGTGGTGGTTTAGGTTCTCAGCCTTTATTGGCGCACGAAATCTTTGATTTCTTGGAAGAAGATCAAATTATTCCTTACATGGAAGCTACTTTGCGTGTATTTGATCGTTATGGCGAGCGAAACAACCGTAATAAAGCGCGTTTCAAATATTTAGTGCAAAAACTTGGTTTGGACGAAGTATTGCGTTTAATTGAAGAAGAAAAAGTAGCTATTAAAAATAAATATGTTGTCGTAAACAGAGAAACTATACAGCAGCCTGTAGCGCCAACGTCGGTAGTGACAGCTGTAGAACCAATTGATGCCGCAAAATATCAAGTATGGCGCGCCACTAATGTTTTTGAACAAAAACAAAAAGGTTTTTTTGGTGTGTATGTGAAGATTTTGACTGGTGATATTTCGACTTCAAAAGCGAGAGAATTGGTAGCCGGAATTCGTGATCATATCGCAGATGATATTCGTATTACACAAAATCAAAATTTACTTTTCAAATATGTACGTGAAGAATCATTACCGCATTTGTTCAATTTGTTTACACAATTAGGCATAGCTAATGCAGGTTTTGATAGTACAGCCGATGTGACAACCTGTCCGGGTACGGATACTTGTAATTTGGGTATTTCGAATTCTACGGAAATGGCGCGTGTCATTGAGCAATATATTCATGAATTCCATGAAGAGTTTGTGTTCGAACAGGATTTGAAAATCAAAATTTCGGGTTGTATGAACTCTTGTGGTCAACATGGTTTGGCACATATTGGTTTTCACGGAAGTTCGGTAAAGGCTGAAGGTAAAGTAGTTCCAGCGGCGCAGGTGATGTTAGGTGGAGGTACAATTGGTGATGGTAAAGGTCGTGTTGCAGAACGTGTTATAAAAGTTCCAACTAAACGTGTATTGCAAGTAGTAGATTTAGTTTTGGTTGATTACAAACAAAATAGATTAGCGGAAGAAAATTTCCATGCGTATTACGATCGTCAAACCAAAGATTATTTCTACCGCTTATTAAAACCACTTTCTGACTTAACTACTTTGACGGCAGATGAGTTTGTGGATTGGGGTCATGAAGGTACTTTCGAAACAGCTATTGGTGTGGGAGAATGTGCTGGTGTGGTTATCGATTTAGTAGCTACACTATTGTTGGAGTCAGAAGAGAAAATCGAATGGGCGAATAAAGCTTTTGAAAATAATCAGTATGTAGATGCAATTTACCATGCCTACAGTGCATTTGTGTGGACAGCGAAAGCGTTATTATTGGATAAAGGAGTTAATTCGAGCACTCAATCTGCAGTAATTAATGAATTCGATGCACGTTATGTAAACGAAGGAATTTTCACATTCCCAACTTCATTTTCAGAACGTGTATTGCAAATAAATAAATATGAACCATCGCGTGAATTTGCTGAGGTATATATCAAGCAGGCGACAGCTTTTTATTACGAATCTGCTGAACGTAGAGAATCATTACGCGTAGTAAATAGTTAAGGAGGGAAGAATGAGTGAAGTAAAACCATTTGTAACATTAGTTGGTGCAGGTCCGGGTGACCCCGATTTAATTACACTAAAAGGCATAAAAGCTATAAAAGAAGCTGATGTGATTCTGTACGATGCTTTGGTCAATGAAGAATTATTGACTTATGCTAAGGAGTCTTGTACGAAGATATATGTGGGTAAACGTGCGGAACGTTTATCTACCTCACAAGACTACATCAATAAATTATTAGTGGACTATGCGTTGACGCATGGTCATGTCGTAAGACTGAAAGGTGGTGATCCGTTTGTGTTTGGTCGTGGAGGAGAAGAGTTGGATTATGTTCATCAATTTGATATTCCAACGGCTGTAGTACCTGGGATTTCATCATCTGTAGGTTTAACAGGATTACAACAAATTCCATTAACTTATCGTGGTATTAGTGAAAGTTTTTGGGTAATTACTGGATCCACTTCAGACGGGCGTTTATCCGAAGATTTGCACCATGCGGTGAAAACAAATGCTACAGTAGTTGTTTTGATGGGTTATTCTAAATTACAACAGATCATTGAATTATATAAAAATAATGGTAAAGGAAACTTACCTATTGCTTTGATACAAAATGGTTCGTTAGAAAATGAGCGTTTAGCAATTGGTACTATAGATAGCATTATGGAGCAAGTTCATAAAAATCTTTTAGGTGTGCCTGCGATTATTGTTTTGGGTGAAGTGGTTGCAAAGCACCAATCTTTCCAAAAGTTAAAACAAGAGATTCAACATTTAGAAGCTTAAATGAATACGCTGTTTCCAATTTTCGTTAAAATGAACCAGATTCAAACCCTTTTAGTGGGGGCTGGACCGGTTGGTTTGGAGAAGTTACAAGCTATTTTTCGTAGTTCTCCGTTAGCGAATGTGAAAATCGTAGCTGAAGAAGTTATTCCCGAAGTTTTTGAATTTATCGCAGATAAAGAATCAATTCAATTGGAGCAACGTCTTTTTGAAGAATCGGATTTGGAGGGAAAAGATTTGGTTGTAGTTGCGAGCAATAATCCTGAATTGAATAAACATATTCGAGCTTTATCGATCAATCGCCACATTCTATTGAATGTAGCAGATAAACCAGAATTGTGTGATTTTTATTTAGGGTCTATCGTCCAAAAAGGAAACTTAAAAATTGGTATTTCGACAAATGGTAAATCACCGACAATGGCAAAACGATTAAAAGAATTTTTTAATGAAATATTGCCTGAAGAAATTGACGAAACATTGGAGCTTCTGCAAGAATATAGAAATCAATTGCGTGGTGATTTGGAACATAAGATTAAGCAGTTAAATGCACATACACAAGATATAGTAAGTAAGAAATAGGGTATGATTGATCATTTGAGAGCAAGTTTACAAGGTTTGGATGCTGCACAAATTATCCAATATATCACGGATAATTATGGTAATAGAGCGGTTTTTTCGACATCTTTCGGTATAGAAGATCAGGTGCTGACGCAGTTAATTGCTGATGCAGGTGGGAAGATCGATGTTTTCACTTTGGAGACTGGACGTTTATTTCCAGAAACTTACTACGTGTGGAACAGAACTTTAGAACGTTACAAATTACCGATAAAGGCGTATTATCCGCAAGCGGCTTTAGTAGAGGAAATGGTCACTAAAAAAGGACCATCGAGTTTCTATGAAAGTATAGAGAATAGAAAAGAATGTTGTTTTATTCGAAAAATTGAGCCTTTAAAACGTGCGATACAAGGTTACGAAATCTGGGTAACGGGTATTCGTGCAGAACAATCTGCTAATCGTGAAGATATGGATTTCATAGAGTGGGATGAAGGTAATCAGATCATCAAGATACATCCTTTATTCCATTGGACATTAAACGATGTTGAATCTCACTTAAAACAGTTTAATGTGCCGTACAATCATTTACATGATAAAGGTTTTCCAAGTATTGGTTGTCAACCTTGTACCCGTGCAGTAGCACCTGGAGAAGACTTCCGTGCTGGGCGCTGGTGGTGGGAAGACAAGAGCAAGAAAGAATGCGGCTTGCACGTAACCAGCAAATAAGAGTAGATACATAAGAAAGAAAATATATACGAATAAGGGTAAAGAATGGATTATTTAGATCATTTGGAGGCGGAAGCCATCTACATACTGCGTGAGGTGGCGGGGCAATTTGAAAATCCTGCACTGCTATTTTCGGGAGGAAAAGACAGTATTACATTAGTTCATTTAGCTAAAAAAGCATTTAGACCAGGTAAATTTCCTTTTCCACTAGTGCATATTGATACAGGTCACAATTTCCCAGAAACTATTCAATACAGAGATTGGTTGGTGGAGCAATTAGGTGAAAAGTTAATTGTTGGTTTGGTGCAAGATAGTATTGATCAAGGAAAGGTTATCGAACAGAAAGGTAAGAATGCGAGCCGCAATGCATTGCAGACGGTAACTTTGTTGGATACGATTGAAAAATACGGTTTTGATGCTTGTATAGGTGGTGCACGTCGTGACGAAGAGAAAGCCAGAGCCAAAGAACGTATTTTCTCGGTACGTGATGAATTTGGACAATGGGATCCTAAGCGTCAACGTCCAGAACTTTGGAATATCTTTAATGGTAAAATTCATAAAGGAGAGAATGTTCGTATTTTCCCAATTTCTAACTGGACCGAATTGGATGTTTGGAGTTACATCAAACGCGAAAATATTGCGTTGCCTTCCATCTACTTTAGTCATGAACGTGATGTCGTATGGCGTAATGGTCAATGGATGGCTGCCGCAGAATGTCTAAATATAGATTCGGAAGATTTGGTCGAACATAAATCTGTGCGTTTCAGAACGGTTGGTGATATGACTTGTACGGCTGCTGTAGGTTCGGTGGCAACAGAATTAGACGATATTATCGCGGAAATCAAAGCTTCAACTGTAAGTGAGCGTGGTGCACGTATGGATGATAAAGTATCCGAAGCTGCGATGGAAGAACGTAAGAAACAAGGTTATTTTTAAGGAGATAATAGATGTTAGACTGGAGATATGAGATTTTAGACAATAGATATAAGATATTAGACTTTGTAATCGTCTCACATCTCAATACTCACTACTCAATTCTAAGTAAACAATGAATATTCTAAAATTTATAACGGCTGGTTCTGTTGACGATGGAAAAAGTACTTTAATTGGCCGTTTGCTATATGATACCAACTCGATTCTGGATGACCAATTGGAGGCTATTCAAAAAGCGAATCGCAAGAACGATGATGGAACTGTTGATTTGGCTATTTTGACCGACGGTCTAAAAGCTGAACGTGAACAAGGTATTACCATTGATGTGGCTTACAAATATTTCCAAACAGAAAATCGTAAGTTCATCATTGCGGATGCGCCAGGACATATCCAATATACGCGCAATATGATTACAGGAGCATCGAATGCGGATTTAATTATTATACTAATTGATGCACGTAAAGGTGTAATTGAACAAACAAAGCGTCACTCCTTTATTGCTAAATTGTTATCCTTAAAACAAGTGCTGGTTTGTGTCAACAAAATGGACATGGTGGATTATAGTGAGGATGTATATAAAACTATTAAGGCTGACTACTTGCAACTAGCGAAAAACTTAAAATTAGAGCATGTAGATTTTATTCCCGTTTCGGCTTTGAAAGGGGATAATATCGTAGATAAATCTTTACGTATTGCTTGGTATGAAGGCCCAACATTATTGGAATACTTAGAGCAGGTGGAATTCGAGGAAAGCAATCTTGATACATGGCGTTTTCCAGTGCAATGGGTAATTCGTCCGCAATCGGCAGATTATCCAGATTATAGAGGGTATGCAGGTCGTGTGATTGGTGAAGGTTTAAAAGTAGGAGAGTCAGTGGTCATTTTACCTAGCGGAGTACAAACGACTATAGAACACATAGAATTAGACCAACAACTTTTAGAAGCCGCACATGATGGTCAATCGGTGGTCTTGCATTTAAAGGATGATGTAGATATTTCGCGTGGTGATTTTATCGTGTCGGCAAATAAACCTGCGTATGCAGAACGTGGTTTTGAAGCAAATATCTCTTGGTTTGAAAATAAAGCTTTGGATACAAATCAAGTGTATTTATTGCAAAATCAGACTAAAGTAACCAAAATCAAAATCCCTGAAGTGCAATACAAATTTGATGTCAATACACAAGAACGCATCTATGATGAAGATATCCGTTTAAATGATATTGGTCGCGTATCCGTTAAAGCTGCGGAAGAAGTGGTTTTTGATTTAAACCGAGATTTTCCAGGTAATGCACGTGGTATTATTATCGATCCACGCAATAATCTTACGGTAGGCGCCTTGACTGTAGAAGAGTTATTGTAAGATTCTTTAGATTTTTATAAGTCAACCCCCAAATAGTGGAAGCTATTTGGGGGTTGTTGTTAATATGCTTGGATTAGCACTTCAGATGGAATATGTAATTTATCTGTTAATTTTCGAATCATTTCTAATGATAATTTTCTTTTCTTGTTTAAGATTTCGCTAGCTCTACTTTTTAAACCGATAATTTCCGCTAAATCATTCTGCGAATAATTTAATTGCTCCATACGGAATTTTATAGCTTCAATAGGGTCAGGAAGTTCAATTGGAAAGTTTTCATTTTCATATTTTTCCAACAAGATTCCTAAGATTTCTAATTCATCACCTTCTTTCGTTCCTGGTTTAGCATCAAAAATTACTTCTAATCTTTCTAATGCTTCCATATAATTTTGTTCTGTTTTGATAGGTTTTACATTCATATCTTTTAAATTTTGTTGGCATCTATTTTATCATATTCGGCATGAGAGCCTATAAAGCGAATCCACATCATTTGATAACTGAAATTGATTTTAACAATCAATCGATAATGATTACCCTTTATATTAAAACAAACGCGATTATCTTCTAAAACACTTAAACTTGGATATTCAAGCTTTAATTCATTCAAGTTTTTCCAAGTCCCTTTTTCAGCTTCAGCATACCACGATTTTAGTTGCTGTTCGCAACCTGAATGTTTTTCCCAAAACTCTCGAAGTATTTTCTTTGCTATAACTCTCAAGTATTTCTATTTTAAACAAATATAGTTGTAATTTCCCAAAATGGGAAATTTATTGTAGCGATTATAATGAGCGAGTATAGAAAATTGAGGCGATCATTATTGATTTAATAATTTCCAATAGTGAAAGCTATTTGGGGTTAATAAACTCTATAGTTTTTTTAATAGATAAAAAAACAAAGAGATTATATTTACTATCAATAACAATATTGTCCAAAATTCTAAGATATGATTTAATAGATATCTACTATTAACTAGGACTCGCCCTCCGTTAAAGCTTAAATTGCTTAATATGTTATTGATATTTGGATAATATCTTTTTTTTAACCTATAATATCTTAACCAATAAAGTATCCCAGTTATTAGAAGGATTAGGGTAATAAATAATGATTGACTAGAATAAGGTTCTTTATCTACTAATAAAGTAAAAGAAGTAATTATCCATAAGATGGTTGCTGCAGATATAAGTAATCTATGTATATTCGAATTTTGCATATAAATGACTCTAAGACATAGGATTTTTAAATTCCAATGTTTTAATAGCTTTTAAAACTATTTATGAATGGTTTGAGATAAATTTTGACCATTAAGTTAAATGAAATTATAGTGCCTTTTCATGTTGCCGGTTCCTAACCTCTCTAACAAAAATCCATTTATCTCTCTATTAAAAGCTAAAGGGTCTTCGAGATTTGGCAGATGTCCTGTATTTGGTATTTCTACAAAGACAGAATTTTTAGTTCCTTGATGTAATTCTTCCATCAGTGCTTTAGGCGTAATTTTATCTTGTTCACCACGGATAATTAGGGTAGGAACTGTGATTTTGGAAAGTAGTTCTGTTGAATCTGTGCGGGAAGCTAAAGCCAGTTGTGTTGCGCAGATATTCCTTACTGAATTACGACGAATGCTACTTTTTATTAAATCTATGACTTCTTCGTTTTCTTGAATAGTTTTCTTCGTAAAAAGGTTATCAATAAAAGCAATGGCAAAAGGTCTACGGCCATAGCGTAGAATCGCTTGTATGCTATCAAAACGCTTTTGTTTGCCTGCATTGTCGTCAGCTCTGTGGTGTGTATCTGAAAGGATTAATCCCGCGATTTTCTCGGGGAAAAGTTCGTAAGCACGTAAAGCGATATAACCACCCATACTGACGCCACACAGCACCACGTTCTGTAATTCAAGTTTCTCCATGAAAGCTTCCAAATCCTTCGCAAATACATCAATGCTAAAAAATCCATGACCCGAAGTACTCAATCCATGTCCACGTACATCGATAGCAATACCGGTGATATTGTCCTCGAGCGATTCGAGTTGATATTTCCATGAATTTTTGTTGAAAGGGAAGCCGTGGATAAAGATTATGACCTTTTCTTCGGGTTCAGTTGCCTTCTTAATGTAGTAGGAAATGTTTATGTCGTGGATCTGAGCTTTCCCAGATCGAATTATGCGCTCTGCCATATAAAAATTTATTGAAAAAATTATTTCTTTATGTATCAGTAATATACCTAAAAAAGTGCTTCTAAAGTAGAAAAAAAGTGAGAAAAAGTTTGAAATAATTAAAAATCTCCTCATATTTGCATCATCGAAACGGAACGACATACAGTCTGAAAGTTGAAGATTAAAGCATTCCTAGCTCAATTGGATAGAGCGTCTGACTACGGATCAGAAGGTTAGGGGTTCGACTCCCTTGGAGTGCACAAGAAAGCATCTAGTTTACTAGATGCTTTTTCTGTTTTATGACCTTGGGTGATACTGCGTGATAATAGATTGCAGATAATCTTTGTCTATATGTGTATAGATTTCGGTGGTGGTAATACTCTCATGACCGAGCATATCCTGTACAGCGCGCAAATCCGCACCTCCTTCGACCAAATGCGATGCAAAGCTATGACGGAATGTATGTGGGCTAATCTTCTTCTGTAAGCCTATTTTAGCCGCTAAATCTTTGATAATTATAAAGACCATGACACGTGTCATGGCCGCACCCCGTCGATTTAAAAATACGAAATCTTCATTTCCAGCTTTTATAGGTAGGTGGGGACGCGATTCCTCCAAATAGATCTTTAAATACTTGATAGCTTGATGACCGATTGGGATTAACCTCTCTTTATTGCCTTTTCCTTCGATCTTAATAAATTCCACCTCCAGATGGAGGTGGGAGATTTTTAAACCAATCAATTCGCTTACACGTAATCCACAGCCATATAATACCTCGAGCATGGCTTTATTGCGAGGCCCTTCAGGCTGTGAAAGGTCAATGGCATTGATGAGGTTGTCTATATCGGCTACATCCAATACATCCGGAATCTTTCTTTCTAATCTGGGCGTTTCAATCAAAGAGGCAGGATTATTTTCAAAATTATATTCCAACTGCAGAAAATTGAAAAATGATTTGAGTCCTGATATAATTCTTGCTTGGGAATAAGGGGAAATATTAAATTCGTTTATCCACGCCAGGAAATTTTGAAAGTCTTTAGTTGATAGTTTTTCTAAAGGGATATTATTATCCTCAGCATACACTCTGATTTTATCTACATCATTTATATATGCAAGGATAGAATTTTTAGATAAATTCCGTTCAAACGATAAAAATTTCTTGAAATCTTTCAGTATTGCCTCCCAATTCATCCTTCAACTCTTAAATAATGTAAAAAATACAGTGATAGTGTTTTGCTTATCGATTATTAATATTTAATTTGTATAATATTTAACGCTCTAAATTAATGAAATTTTTAAAACCTCTAGCAGTAGCATTTTTATTGCCAGCTACATTTAGCTCGTTGCAAGCTAAATCTAATTTTAATGCAACGCTGTCTTCAGAAGTAAGAACGATTTTAAGCCAAGATACACTAGCATGGTCTAGTCCTTTACCTTTTGACAAAGATGTAAAGGTTGGCAAATTAAAGAATGGATTTACATATTATATCCGCAAAAATACAGAGCCTGAGAAACGTGTGACAATGTATTTGGGCGTGAAAGTAGGGTCTATTCTTGAGAAGGAAGAAGAAAGAGGATTAGCTCACTTTTTGGAGCACATGAACTTCAATGGATTGAAGCACTTCCCAAAAAATGAATTAGTGGATTATCTACAAAAAGCAGGAGTACGTTTTGGTTCGGATTTAAATGCGTATACAGGTTTCAATGAAACGGTATACCAATTGCCAATTCCTTCGGACGATCCTGAATTATTGAAAAATGGTCTTCAAGTAATGCGTGATTGGGCACAAGATGCTTTATTGTCTTCGGACGAAATTGATAAAGAACGCGGTATCATTATGGAAGAAATGCGTGGTGGTCGTGGGGCAAGTCAACGCATGCAAGAACAAATGTTACCTGTGCTATTGAATGGATCATTATATTCAAACCGTCTTCCAATTGGTACAGAAGAAGTAGTGATGGGTTTCAAACACCAATTGATTCGTGATTTTCACCAAAGATGGTATAGACCAGACTTACAATCCATCATCATCGTAGGTGATATCGATCCACAACAAATGGAAAAAGAAGTCGTTCGTTTGTTCTCGGATATGAAAGTGGTTAAGAAACCAGCAGAACGTAAGCAGTTTGGAATTGATTTGTTGAATAAAAATCAATTTAAAGTGATTACTGATCCAGAAATGCCGCAAACAGTAGCGCGTGTTTTAATCAAGCATCCAAAATCTGAGGTTAAATCTGTAGGCGATTACCGCACTTCATTAATTAAAGGTGTATTCAACCAAGTTATCAATGCTCGTTTGAGAGAAATTAGTCAAAAACCAGACGCGCCATTTTTGCAAGCATTTGTAAGTGTGGACGGAGTTTTAGATGTATTTGATGCGATGACTTTGGTGGCTGTGCCTAAACCAAATCAATTGGAAGCAAGTATCCAAACAGTTTATAGAGAATTAAAGCGTTTTGAGCAATTCGGTATTACCGAAAGTGAATTCCAACGTGCTATTGCGATGTATAGCAAAAGCAATGAAATGGCTTATCAGGAACGTGATAAAGTAAAATCGGACACTTATGTCAACAATTACCTAGGTCATTTCTTGAGAGGTGAGGCGGCAATGAGTATTGAACAGGATTACCAATTGACTAAACAATTATTGCCTTCGCTTACATTGAAAGAAGTGGAAGCAATTGGTAATAAATACTATGCGGAAACAAACCGTGATATTATCATCATGGGTCCTGAAAAAGATAAAGATAAAATGCCAGATGAGGCAATCGTTAATAATTGGTTAGGAAGCGTAAATAAAGAAACTTTGACAGCCTATGAGGATCAAGTTTCTGATTTACCACTGTTGTCTAAAGAACCAGTTAAAGGTACTATTAAGTCTGTTAAAGCAATTGATGCAATTGGTTCGAAAGAATTGACATTGAGCAATGGAGTGAAAGTAATTTTAAAACCTACAACATTCAAAAATGATCAGATTTTAATTTCTGCTTTCAGCGAAGGTGGTCATTCGTTGTACGATGATAAAGATTATTTCAATGCTTCAAACGCGGCTGGTATTGTTAATTCTTCTGGTGTTGGTCAATTAAATGCTGTTGAGATTCGTAAATATTTAGCAGGTAAAAACGTGGGGATTTCTCCTTACATCAGTGAACGATTCGAAGGTGTGTCGGGTAGTACTGACAAAGAAGGTTTGAAAACAGCTTTTGAATTAATTCATGCCTATTTCACAGAACCACGTTTGGATGAAGATATTTTCCAAGGTATCATTGCGAAAACTATCGCTTCAATGGAAAACAGAGAAAGCGAACCTCGTTTTGTATTCCAGACAGCTATCAACAAAGCCTTGTATGGTGACAACATTCGTAAGAATAATGCTTCACCAGAGCAAATAAAATCAATTTCTAAAGAAAGAACATTAGAAATTTTTAAAGAAAGATTTGCGGATGCTTCAGGTTTCACCTTTACTATTGTAGGTTCATTCAATGAGGAAGATTTAAAACCTTATTTAGAACAATATTTAGCTTCGCTGCCATCATCAAATAAACCAGAAGAGGCTAGAGATTTAAAAATCTTACCTCCGGCAAAAGGTGTTGAGGTTGTAGTAAACAAAGGTAAAGAAGCAAAAGCACAAGTAAGTCTTGCTTTCTTGGGTGATTACACATATAATGATGATGAAAACATCAATATGGATGCTTTGGAATCTGTTCTTTCTATTAAATTGTTAGAGCGTTTGCGTGAAGATGAAAGTGGTGTATATGGTACAGGAGCTTCTGCATCATATTCTAAATTCCCAACAGGTAGATATTCTTTCAATATTGGTTTCGGAACAAGTTTGGATAAATATCAATCTTTGATTAATTCTGCTTTGGATGAAATCGACAAGATCAAGAAAAATGGTCCTACGCAAGTAGATTTGGATAAATTCATCATTGAAAAAACGCGTCAATACGAATTGGATTTGAAAGAAAACAATTACTGGTTGGGTGAAATTTCTGGAGCTTACCGCTTGAAAGAAAATCCTACTGCAATGTTGAAATATTTAGAGAAATTGAAAAAAGTAAATATCTCATCTGTTAAAGCGGTTGCAGAGAAATACTTGAAAGAGGATACGTTATTTAAATTTATCCTTCTTCCTGAAGAAACTAAATAATTTAAATTTGCAATTACTAAAAATGCGGAGTTTCAAAAGCTCCGCATTTTTTATACCTTAAACTTAATTCAAAACAAAAGCCTTCAAAATTTTTGAAGGCTTTTGTTGCTATGTATATTAGAACAAATTGTGTTATTCGTTGACTACACCCATTTTGCTGAATTTATCAATTCTTTCAGCCACTAAGGTTTCCGAATCTTTTACACCAAGGATAGTTAAATCGGCTAAGATCTGTGCTTTTACATTCGCCGCTGCTTCTTCTGGATTTTGGTGTGCGCCGCCCAATGGTTCTGGGATGATGCCATCGATCAAACCATTTGACAACATATCTTCACCCGTTAGTTTCAATGCTTCTGCAGCGCGTTCTTTGTGGTCCCAGCTTCTCCATAAGATCGAAGAACAAGATTCTGGAGATATTACAGAATACCATGTGTTTTCCATCATGTATACACGATCTCCAATACCTATACCTAATGCTCCACCCGAAGCACCTTCACCAATTACAATACAGATTACTGGAACTTTCAATACAGACATTTCCAATAAGTTGCGTGCAATCGCTTCACCTTGACCTCTTTCTTCAGCCTCTAATCCAGGGTAAGCACCCATTGTATCGATTAAGGTAACGATAGGTTTATTGAATTTTTCGGCCATTTTCATTAAACGTAAAGCTTTGCGATAGCCTTCAGGATTCGCCATACCAAAGTTACGGTATTGTCTTTCTTTTGTGTTTTTACCTTTTTGGTGTCCGATAACCATTACGGATTGGCCTCCGATTGACGCAAAACCACCTACGATAGCTTTGTCATCTTTTACGGTACGATCACCATGTAATTCTACAAATTCATCACAGATCATCTCGATATAGTCAAAAGTCTGTGGTCTTTCTGGATGTCTAGACATCTGTACTTTTTGCCATCCAGTCATGTTTTTGTATATATCTATTTTGGTTTGTTCTAGCTTCTCTTCCAATTCGCGAACGGTAGCACTCATGTCTACTTTAGTTTTTTCCGCTACTTGATTAACTTTCTCTATTTGTGTTTGCAAATCTGCAATCGGCTTTTCAAAATCAAATGTCGTATTCATATAAAATAACGCTGTCGTTTATTCTGGCTAAGTTACTGTATTTTTAATTAATTTAAAACTGTTTTCGACTATAGATTAATGCTGTTGATATTCAAAAAATTAGTAGTTTAGTGTTTTGCAGATAAAGGTATTTATGTTCACTGACGAAACTAAAAAAATGAATTTCCCTGTTGTTTTTATATTGAAAATCATTGCTGTTATCATTTCGATTACAGTCTATAATATGTTTCCTGCTACTAAGGATAATCAACTATTACATCAGGTTCTGAAAGGAATAAACACTTTTTTAGTACCCAGTATTGTATTATCAATTTTACGTTATATAGTAATTTCGGTGTATAATGCACGTCATGCTAATCGCGCTGTACGTGGTAACTTTGTTCTTGGGATTAATAGATTGACCGCAGTGCTAAATACCGTATTATTTATCATCGCAGTGATGGTGGCATTCGGAATTAATCCGGTGGAGTTTGTAACAAGCTTAACAATAGTTGCCATGGCTATAGCGGTATTGTTTAGAGATTATATTACTAATATGCTGAGCGGATTGTTTATTATGTTTTCTGAACAATTATCGGTAGGAGATCGCATCAAAGTTGGCGAACATAAGGGTAGGATTGTGGATATTACTTTCGCAAATATCTTGTTGCAAAACGAAGAGGACGATATTGTAATGGTGCCCAATAATCTCGTATTTACGAATTCGATGGTTAATCTTTCCGCACATCGTTCAAACTTATTCACTGTAAAATTCGAATTGCCTTTATATGTAGCGACGGATGTCGCAACATTGGAAAAGGAAATTCAAAGCGTATTAATCAATCATCCAAATCTGGATGCCAATATGCCTCCAGCTCTTCAGGTTCAAGAGATTGGAAAAGATTTTGTACGTTACAAATTAGAATTGTATGCGATAAGTAGCAGTAATAAACTGCACCGTGAAGTAGAAAATGAAGTACTTCGGGAAATTTTAATTTTCGAGCATGCTCGTACTAAATCTTCCTAACCTTTACGTTTTCTACAAAGTGATTAGATCCTTTTTGTAAAATCAAATCTGCTCTATATTTAGTAGGTAAGATGTTATTGTGCAAGTTGGGTTTATTGATTTCTGTCCAAATCTGAAATGCCATTTGTTTACTTTCTTCTAATGTGAGGTTGGCATATTTGTGAAAGTATGAATTTGGATCTTGGAAGGCAGTTGCGCGAAGTGACTCGAAACGGCTGATATACCATTCTATTATATCATCTTCCTTGGCGTCCACATAAATAGAAAAATCGAAGAAATCAGACACAAAGACTTTATTGCTTTGTCCCTTTTGGGAATTGACCTGCAAGACATTTATGCCCTCTACAATTAAAATATCGGGATTTTCAATCAATAAGGTGTCATCTGGTAGTATATCGTATTCCAAATGCGAATAAACAGGTACGATATGCGTAGAAATTCCACTTTTGACTGCCGTAAGAAAGTTTAGCAATTTTTTAGTATCATAACTTTCTGGAAATCCTTTGCGATTTAAAATCCCACGCTCGGATAGAATGCGATTAGGGTATAAGAAACCATCCGTAGTAACTAAAGATACTTTTGGTTTGTTTGGAAGAAAAGAAAGTACTTTCTGTAATACCCGAGCGGTAGTACTTTTTCCTACTGCGACTGAACCTGCTATACCAATAATGAAAGGTAATTTCTTTTGATTACGTTGAAAGAAACTGTTGCTGCTATTGCGGATAGCTTCATAATTTCGGATATGAATGTCAATGAGATGCGCTAAAGGGAAGTATATTTCTTCAATTTCTTCTGTATTTAGCGGTTCATTCACGGCATGCAACTGATCTATATCATCAGAATTCAAGCTGTGATTGAAGTGTCCATTTAGTCCTTTCCATTCCGCTCTATCAAAATCTTGATAAGGACTACTCAATAATTTTTCTTCTTGAATTGACGACATCTATCTTATCTTTTCATAAATAATCGGGCAAATATACATTCTTGTACTAAATAATAGTACAAGAATTGCGATATAATTAATCTAGAAGCCCTGCGATAATTAATGAACCAGTAGCAGGATTTGTTGCTAAAGGTACATTATATAAATCTGAAATACGCATTAACATTTGAATATCAGGTTCATGTGGATGTTTGCCTAGAGGATCACGGAAGAAAATAATACCAGCAATTTTTCCTTCAGCAGCCATTGCAGCGATCTGTGCATCACCTCCTTTAGGACCGCTAAGCTTTAGTTCAACATCCAAACCTGTTTGTTGTACAAAGCCACCAGTAGTTCCTGTTGCTACAATATGTGCTTTTTTTAAAAACTCAATATGATCTTTCACAAAAGCGACCATTTCAGCTTTTTTACCGTCATGTGCAATTAATGCTATAGTTTTCATAATATAAATGTTCTAGGTTATCCAAAAAATACATAAGCCACGATGATGGCTGCTACTACACCAACAAATTCAGAAATCAATGCGCAAGGCAAAGCATGTCTCGTGTTTTTGATAGCTACAGATCCAAAATAAACAGCTAATACATAGAATGTAGTTTCCGTAGATCCTTGAATTACACAGGCTACACGCGAAGCAAAATCATCAGCACCATTGGCATTCATCAAATCAACCATTAATCCGCGTGCCCCTGAGCCACTCAAAGGCTTCATAAATGCAACAGGCAAAGCTTCTACGAATGAAGTATCTAAGCCTACACTTGCTATTAAATATGAGATACCTTGCACTAAATAGTCCATGGTGCCTGAAGCTCTAAATACAGCGATGGCGACTAAAATGGCTACTAAATAAGGTATTATATTTACGGCAACTGAAAATCCTTCTTTTGCACCTTCAATAAAAGCATCATAGACATTAATCTTTTTATAAAAGGCTAAAGCTATAAAGGATATAAAAATGGAAAATAAAGTTACGTTTCCTACAACTTTGGAAATTACTTCGATTTCTGCCTGTTGTAAAGTAGAGAAATAATATAATAATCCACCAATTGCAGCAGATAAAGTTCCTAAATACAATAAGATGGTTTTATTGAATAGGTTGATCTTTTGGTAAATAGATACTAAAATTAATGCCGATAAAGTGGAAAAAAATGTAGCTATAAGTATAGGCAAAAATACATCTGAAGGCTGTGCTGCTCCAGCTTCCTGACGGTAAGCCATAATAGATATTGGGAGCAACGTCAGACTCGATGCATTCAGCACAATAAACATAATTTGCGCGTTGCTTGCGGTGTCTTTTTTAGGATTAAGTTCTTGTAATTCTTTCATTGCTTTCAATCCAAGCGGAGTAGCAGCATTGTCCAAACCCAAAGCATTTGCAGAGAAGTTCATTAAAATAGAACCCAAAGCGGGGTGGTTTTTTGGAATTTCAGGAAATAATTTATTAAAGAATGGGCCAACTAATCTAGCAAAAACATTGATCATTCCACCTTTTTCACCGATTTTCATAATACCCAAAGCGAAGGTCATCATACCAATCAGTCCCAGGGAAATTGTAGCTCCGTTTGCTGCACTATCAAATAAGGATTTTACGATATTTTGAAAAACTTCGGTATCGCCACCGATTAACTTTACAAGTGCTACCACAAAGGTAATAAGGAAGAAAAATACCCAAACGTAATTAAGAGCCATATTTAATTTATTTC
>NZ_JAAKGQ010000050.1:0-26734 GCF_011043515.1 Sphingobacterium sp. SGL-16
AGGTGGTCTTTACAGACCATTTTTTGTTTTAATAAGATTTTATGGAAATTATTTTAGGCGCATTAATCGTCATATTGTTATTCATTTGCATTTATCTTGCTGTGCAAAAAGCTAAGGCTGTTTCTAAGGCAGAATTTGATAAATTATGTCAGTACAAGCAGGATTTGGAAATTGAATATGCTAAGGTAAAGCAATTTGCAGAGCTTCAAGCGCAGGAGAAAGAAGATTTAAAGAAAGCTTTAGAGAAAGAAAAGAATGAACGCAATGCTTTAGAACGAACTTTAGAAGGAACGAATGCTTATCTGCAAGCCCAGCAGGAAAAGTTCGAAGAACAAAAAGATGAGATTCAGCGTACCAAAGTGCAATTCAATAATGAGTTTCAAGTGTTGGCGAATAAGATACTCGAAGAAAAGTCCCAGAAGTTTACAGCTTTAAATCAACAATATTTAGGCGTTATTTTGGATCCATTGAAAGAGAAAATCAAAACTTTTGAAGAAAAAGTGGAGAAATCTTATGCGCAGGAATCTGCCGAGCGTAATGTCTTGAAAGGTGTGGTGGAACAATTGATGCAACAAAGTTTGCAGATTAAAGATGAAGCCAATAATCTGACTCGAGCTTTGAAGGGTGATTCCAAAAAGCAAGGAAACTGGGGTGAGGTCATATTAGAGCGAGTATTAGAGCGTTCCGGATTGTCCAAAGATCAAGAATATCGTTTACAAGCTTCCTTGCAGGATGAATTTGGACGTCGTTTGCAACCCGATGCTATTATTGATCTCCCTGATGATAAACAGTTAGTCGTAGATTCTAAAGTTTCTTTAATTGCTTATGATAATTATATCAATGCGGAGACGGAAGAGGAATTGGCATTGCATTTGAAATTGCACGTTCAATCAATTGAAAATCACGTAAAAGAACTTTCTGCTAAGAATTATCACAGTTTATACGGAATTCATTCTCCAGATTTTGTGCTGCTTTTTATACCAATAGAATCAGCCTTGAGTGTAGCTGTAATGCAGAAGCCAGAATTATTTTCGGATGCTTGGGATAGGAGAGTGGTCATTGTAAGTCCTTCAACATTATTGGCTACTTTGCGTACCATAGCCTCGATGTGGAAACAAGAAAGGCAAAATCGTAATGTCTTAGAAATAGCACGTGAAGCAGGGGCATTATACGATAAATTTGTCGGGTTCTTAACTGATATGCAACAAATTCAAGTTCATCTAAATAAAGCTTCAGAAAAACACGATGAAGCCATGAAAAAACTCTCTACAGGGGCAGGTAATGTTGTACGAAGAGTAGAAAATTTGAAAACTTTAGGGGCTAAAGCCAATAAGCAAATTGACGATAAATATTTAGATACATAATCGAGTAGGAAGATAGGGATTATTTCCCTATCTGTCCTCTCACACCCGGCATACGGATCCGTACCAAGGCAGTTTGTTAGAATAACGTCGTTTGATGTGTTGTTCTCCAGTAATATCCATTAGAGATGACACGATCAACTGCGTGTTTGACATTTCGGATGTGTAATATCTCTTCCAACATAGTATTACTGAAAAAAAAACCTCAGGCATTGTGTCCATTCGTTGCACGACTCAGCTAAGCTCCTCTTACATTTTACTATCAGTTTCCGACCTACCCTCATGCAAGCAGTTCTCTTAAGTGGTTCTGCTTTTAGCACTTCGTCATAAAATTCTTGGTTCCTTTGCCATTCTAACATTCAGACCTTCCCCTGTATAAAGTAGAGAAACAGGGTAATATGTCCTTTGCTGACTTCTGACTAAAGCATACTAGCATTATTATTCTGCTATATGTTTCTTCGCGGGCATTCGCGTATACCTTTGACAGAGTTTAGTCAGATCTCCCCAGGTAAGAACAATAACTTTCACCTCATATATCCGCTACATTTACCATAGTGTTTCCGTACAGTTTAGGGCTTCGCCTTGTGTTGCAATTCCATCTTGTACATACCGATTCCTCTAAAATTACTGTTTGTAAATGAATTGTAGGACTATGGTAAATGTTTTTGACTTGGTTAGAACAAGATGTTAATCTTGTAAGTTCTTCTTTCTTCATATGTAATAGGTAGTGTTTGGTGGCAAAAAAAATTGCAACCGCAAATCTACAAGTAATTTTCGAGTATTAATTTTTGTTTGTAACAAAAAAAACCGAGAATGATTTTATTCATTTCTCGGTTTCAGAAATAATGATAAACTCAGGATTAATACCCCATGGCTGTATCATCTCCACGATGATCGGCACCAGCTTGAAGTTTGCCATTAGGCAATACAATGATATTTTCTACGCGGCCAATGTTACCTCTTTTGTGGATTTTATAGCCATCTTTCTCTAAGCTAATACGTGTATTTTCATCAATAGCTTTAGCTTCCACATCTATGCGATCTGGTTTCCACTGATGGTGGAATCGAGGTGCACTTACTGATTCTTGTGCTGTCATACCAAATTCTAATACATTTAAAATAGTTTGGAATACAGATGTGATAATCGTAGAACCGCCGGGAGTGCCAACTACCATTTTCAATTTACCGTCTTTCTCGATAATTGTCGGTGTCATAGCAGAAAGCATACGCTTTCCTGGTTCTACAGAATTCGCTTTTCCTCCTAATAAACCATACATATTTGGCGTTCCTGGTTTTACAGAAAAATCGTCCATTTCATTGTTTAATAAGAATCCAGCCCCATCTACCCAAACTAAAGAGCCATAAGAACCGTTAATAGTTGTAGTTAACGAAACTGCATTTCCATCTTTATCTACTATGCTATAGTGGGTAGTTTGTTCAGATTCGTAGCCTGGAAACACGCCTGCTTTGATGGTTTCACTTGAAGTAGCTTTCGCGAGAGAAACATTAGCCATTCGGCTACGGTTATATTCAGCAGATGTCAAATGTTCTACAGGAACTTTATAAAAATCAGGATCACCTAAGTGTGTAGCTCTATCTGCATATACACGGCGTTCTGCTTCCACCATGGCACGTACTGTACTGTCGGATTGAAAACCCCATTTTGCCAATGGATATTTCTCAACTGATTGTAATAAAGCTAATAGCGCAATACCACCACTAGAAGGAGGTGGCATAGAAATAATTTTATGTCCTTTGTACTCACCTACGATCGGTTGACGCCAAATGGCTTGGTAGTCTTCAAGATCTTTGTGCGTAATTATACCGTTTCCACGTTTCATTTCTGCCACAATATAATCCGCAGTTTTTCCTTTGTAGAATCCGTCGCGACCATCTTTAGCAATACGTTTCAAGGTTTCTGCTAATTCTTTTTGAACGAAAATATCTCCTTCTTTCCATTCTTCGTTCTTAATAATGGCTGCACCATTAGGATTAAATTTTATAAAATCTGATTTATATTCATTGAATTCACTTGCTTGTCTCTTAGTGATTGCGAATCCTTTTTCAGCTAATTCAATTGCAGGTTGTACTAATTCTTTCCATGATAAGCTTGCATATTTTTTGAAAGCTTCATCCATACCAGCCACTGCTCCTGGTACACCAGTAGCGAGTTGTCCATATAAACTTAAGTCTGTGATAGGATTACCGTCTTTATCTAAATACATATCTTTGAAAGCTGCTGCTGGAGCCTTTTCGCGGAAGTCCAAAGAAGTAATTTCTCCTGTTTTGCTGCGATAAACCATAAAACCTCCACCGCCAAGATTACCTGCATTAGGATATACTACTGCTAAAGCAAATTTCACAGCAATGGCCGCATCTACAGCATTTCCACCTTTTTTTAGGATGTCAACACCAACTTTGGAAGCTAAAGGATGTGCGGTTACAACAGCACCGTTTTGATATTCTGTTTGATTAGTTGAGGTTGGGGATTGTTGAGATGTACGACAGCCAAAACTCAAAAAAGAAATGATAATCAAATAAATGACGTTTTTCATATAAAATTAAAGGTTGCTTGTTTGTGCCTAAAGATACTTATAATCAGAAAAAATAGGTAAATAAATAGTTTCTTCTTTAAAATAAAACATTCATGATATTTCGGGTATCACCAACATCCATGAAAGTTACGGGCTCATAGTCCCAATAGGCTTTCGCCAAAAAGGTATCTTAGTACCAATAAATAATTAAAACTATGGCTGTTAGCTGATTACCCTTTATTCTTGATCGTGGTTGTGGACTAGATGTTCACAAGGACACGGTAGTTGCTACTATTAAAGTTAGCAATTTTGTTACAGAAACAAGGACTTTTTTAACATTCACTGATGATTTATACGAATTAGTTGAATGGTTGCAATCGTATAATATTACAGAGATTGCTATGGAGAGTACCGGCGTTTACTGGCGTCCCGTGTACGCTGTTTTAGAAGACTATTTTCATATATTATTGGTAATGCCCGTCACATTAAAAATGTTCCTGGACAGAAGACGGATAAAAAGGATAGTGAATGGATTTGTAAACTTCTACTTTCAGGATTGTTAAAAGGGAGTTTTATTCCCCAAGAACATATACGTGAGCTCCGGGAACTTTATCGTCATCGTCGCAAACTTATCGGAATGCGAACAGCAGAAAAAAATAGGCTACAGAATGTTTTGGAATCCGCGAATATTAAGCTAGGAAGTGTTGTGAGTGATGTATTTGGAGTAAGTGCCATGCAGATGATTCGCTCCATTGCCCAAGGACAAACAGATCCTCTTTTACTCAGCTGCATGTCTAAAGGCAGTCTAGTAAAAAAACATAATGACCTTTTAAAAGCACTTAAAGGAAAAATAACCAAGCATCATCAGTTTATGTTAACCCTCATACTGCAATCCATTGATTTTATCAACTTACAAATAGCACAAATAGAGGCTCAAATGGACCAGTATAAAAAGATGCTAGAAGAACAGGTGAAGTTATTGGAAAGTATCCCCGGAGTTTCATCACAGGTAGCTCTTGGTATTCTATCGGAGATAGGGACTGATATGGAACAATTCCCTTCACACCAGAATATTTGTTCTTGGGCCGGGGTGTGTCCCGGAAACAATGAGAGTGCGGGTAAAAAGTATTCCAGTAAGATAACAAAAGGTAATAAATATCTCAAGACTACATTAGTGGAAGCTGCATGGGCAGCTTCTCGATCTAAGGCGAATCCCATATTAGCTGTAAAACATCAACAAATAGCTAGCCGTAGAGGGCATAAAAAAGCAACAATAGCAATAGCTCATAAAATACTTATTGCCGCATATCATGTTCTAAGAGATAAGGAAGCTTATCAACTACATCCACAAGATGTAAAAATTATGGAGAACAGAAGATTACGAAAAATAGAAAGATTACAAAAACAATTGAGTACTTTAAAAAATACGTCTTACAAAAATTAAAAGATCGTCCTTTTTTTGGTGGTTAGACTCCCCGGAAATAAAACTGATATCAGACGTTTAAGAACCAACAGTTGATGCCTTAGAGCTCGTAGAAAAAATTATACTCTTGTTTTTTTTAATCATTAAAAACAAAAAATTGTAAACTAAAAAACTATAAAAAAATTTATGAAGATAAAAATGACCTTTGAATAGTTCATTGGTTTGATAAGATATTGCCTATATCTAAAATAGATCTAAGACTTTCAGAAAAAAAGGGGAGATTTTTCTCCCCTTTTGATAGGAGTTTTATAATGTCAATGCTAAGCGAGTGAACGCAAATCGCCCATTAAATCCAAATTGTTGTCCGGTTCGAGAATATAAGAAATATCCAGCACCTTGTAAAGAACTTCCGTCACGAACTTTATCTGGGTAAACATCAAAAAGATTGTTCGCACCAATAGTCCATTTTAAGTTTTTAGTCAACTGATATCCTAAACTTAAATCTGTAACCACCTTACTGCCGAATGTTTGTCTGTCAGCATCTACATTGGTAGCACCTTCTACTTCACCAAAGTATACATTGCGTAAGAATACATTAAACTTATCTACCGTGTAATTGAACGAAAGGTTGATTTTCTGACGAGGAACAGCGGATTCCAAATAGATTCGAGAAGCTTGGTCAAAATAAATACTTTCCTTGCCCGATAATTTTTCTGACGCTTTGATGTCGCCTAAAATATTAGTTTTAACAAATGTTCCTGATAAATCTGTGCGCAATGTGCCTTTTCCTATGTTTTCATTATAGGTAAAAACTACGTCTAAACCTTTTGTTTCCGTATCAATCGCATTGGCAAAGAATCTCGCCGAAGAAGCATTCGCTGTTTGAAGTAACGCATAGATTTCTTTGTCTTGTTCGCTCGCAGCAGCCGCATTTGAACCAGAGAAATTACCCGTGTACACAATGCGGTCATCAATACGAATATAATATCCATCTACAGTGGCTTTTAATTTGCCAAAGTTTCCTGTAAGACCAGCACTATACGAATGTGATGTTTCTTGTTTCAAGGAAGGAATACCTAATAATTGCGCTGGACGACTATCGTTTGTAAAAGTACCAGAGTTAATAATTTGTCCTTCTACGAATAAACTAGATGTGGCATTAAAATATCTTTGGTGCAAAGATGGAGCACGGAATCCCGTACTAGCAGCAGCTCTAAAATTAAAGCGTTCATCTATTTTGTAACGTGTAGCCAATTTCCAATTTAATGTAGAACCAAAATCTGAATAGTTTTCAAAACGTAATGCTCCTGTGACTAAGAAGCTTGGGCTAAAGTTCACCTCTACATCACCATAAGCAGCAACAGATGAACGTGATTCGTTCACCGCATTATCTGGTCTAAATCCTCCAAAGGCTTGTGCTCCTGAAGCATATGGACTACCATTTGCTGCAAATCGTGTTTGCACATTTCCATTGATATTTGGTATCAATATAGCATTTCCATTAGCATCCGTTCCGACCCGTAATGCTTTGCCATAATCAGCATAAGAAGCCTCTTCTCCAGCTACTATTTTATAGTTTTCATAGCGATGCTCTAATCCAAATGCTACGTTAATTCCAGCTAAGCTGTTTTCAAAAAATCTGTTGATATCGAAGTTGGTCGTATTTTGAGCAAAACGGTAGCCTCCATCGTCAAAGCTAGTAGGTGAAGCTTTAAGCAAAGAGGCATTTAAGGTGTTTTCCGTTTTAAAATCTATGGAATTTCTGCCAAAGGAATTAGAGAAATCTGCATTCCATTCGCCAATTTTTCCTTTAATACCCGTAGCAAACGATTGGTCATAATTGTCTGTAACAATTAAGGGAAGAAAACCTAAAGGATAGATTTCGCTTATATTTTGGGTTAGTTGTGCCGGTTGTCTTCTGAAAGCCGCTGACTCACCATTACGATAATTCAAACCACCAAAAGCATATACTTCTGCATGTTCATTTAAAGGAATAACCGAATTGAAGAATAATGCTCCTCCTCTTGTTTGTGCTTGACCAATACGTGAAACGAAATCTCCGCGTGTAAGGCCTCTTTTTGCCAATTCCGCATCTGTGATATTTGCTCCTGTAGGATTTGGATATTCTGTTGGGTTGTTGTAATCGGAAAAGATTACCCCTGTAAATTCTTTTTGTCTGTTTGTCGGTTCACGGAAGTCATAAGAACCTGAGAAGTTAATGTATCCACCTTGATTTCCCAGGGGTAAACCAAAGTTTAAGTTGGCTTGTACAGTCTGACCATCAAATTTATCTTCTGCATTTTTTGATGCATATCCACCATATGTTGCCGATGCACGTAATTCTTGTACATTATCTTCTAATATAATATTGATTACTCCCGCGATCGCGTCCGAACCATACTGCGCGGCAGCACCATCACGAAGAATCTCAATACGTTTAATAGCTGCGGTAGGAATAGCATTTAAGTCTGTACCAACAGAACCTTTACCAAAAGTACCATTGATATTCACGACAGAAGTGGTATGACGACGTTTGCCATTTATTAAAACCAATACTTGATCGGGACCTAAACCTCTTAATGAAGCAGGGTCTATATGATCTGTACCATCTGAAATAACCTGTGTATTGGAATTAAAAGAGGGAGCAACATAATTAAATAGTTGATTTAAAGAGACTTGTGCTACATCTTTTGTTAGATTTTTAATATCGATGACATCTACTGGAGCTGTGGATTCCAGATTCGTGCGCGGTACGGCGCGGCTACCTATTACGACTACTTCATCCAAAGATTTGGATTCAAGATCAAAATCTAACGTGTTATTAATAGCTTCGGATATGTGCTTGGTAAGGGAAGTATATCCAACAAAAGATACCGTAATGGATTGTGATTTATCGGATAATTCAAGGTAATATTCGCCTTGCGCATTTGTAGTCTTGGAAATGCCATCATTTGTTCGAACTGTGGCTCCTGCAATATGTGCGTTATTGCTACGTACATATCCTTTTAGTGTTTTGGTTTGTGCATTAAGATTTGCACTTAGCACGATTAAAAACAAAAATGTGGTGAGTTGGTATATCTGCTTCATTGTTCACGAATTAAAATAGTTAATGATACAAATATATAAAATCTATATACTAACTAGATTATTTTTGATGAATAATTTTTAGTATTAATTATCTTGTTAAATGAATTTCCGAAAATTGATTAATATACGATTACTTTAGCTTTTCGTTATTTTTATGACGTTCAGAATCGCGGTTAGTTTTTTTATCTAAATTCTTTTGCAGCGCTTCCGTTAAATCTACGCCAGTCTGATTCGCGAGACAGATTAAAACGAAAAGCACGTCCGCCATTTCATCAGCTAAATTGACTTCTTTGTCAGACTTTTTGAAAGACTGTTCTCCATACTGACGCGCCATAATGCGAGCAACTTCCCCTACTTCTTCCATAAGCATCGCTGTATTCGTCAATTCATTGAAATAACGAACTCCAGTAGTGGTGATCCATTTGTCTACAATTTCTTGGGCTTCTTTTATCGTCATAATCAATTAAAAATTATCCTTGTCTTTGGTATTCATTATAATCGTTACAGGGCCATCATTGCGTAAATCTATTTTCATATCGGCTCCGAAAATGCCTAATTGAACTTCTTTATTCAGTAACGAAGTCAATAGTTTAGCCATTTCTTCGTACATCGGTTTCGCTTTATCTGGTTTTGCCGCACGGATGAAAGAGGGTCTATTGCCTTTTTTTGTTTGTGCAAAAAGTGTAAATTGAGAAATAAGCAAAATATTCCCGTTGATGTCTTGAATGGATTTATTCATCAATCCATTTTCGTCCGAAAAAATGCGTTGATTGACAATTTTATTGGCTAACCATTCCAAATCGTCATTTTTATCTTCCTCTTCAACACCCAATAAAACTAATAATCCTTGTTCAATAGCTCCTGTAATCTTATCATCTACCGTACAGGATGCATGTGATACTCGTTGAATAACTGCTCGCATGATGTAAAAGTATAAATTTCATCACGCACAAAAAAGCGGTAATCTAACTGATTACCGCCAAAATAAATATTCAGTAAAAAAATTAAAATCTCAAATTGAGCCCTACTAAGAAGTTTGTAGTAGCCTGCGGGTAGTAAAAATTATAATAATCACGGGTGCCTTTGGATTCAACTATCTGTCCCCAGGTATATCCTGAGGTAACATATTTTGAGTTGAAAATATTATTTACAGATATTAATAAGTCTATATTTTTGATTCCAAGAGCCGAAAACGAATATTGTGATTTCAGATTTGTATAGGTGAAAGGATCAATAGAACGTTCTTTAGCCGAACTATTATCTAAATATACTCTTGAAACATATTTTGTCAATAGTGAAATAGACCATTTTTCTGTAGGCAAATACGTGAAATTGTTTGAAAGAATGGTGTTGGCCGCTTTTGCAATTTGCGTGTTCTTATAATAGAATTGTTCTTCTTTCACAAATTCCCATTCATCATCCAGTACAGTGACGTATTCTATGAAGTTTTTAATTTTATTTTCGCTCAAAGCTGCGGTTGCTGACCAAATAAATTTAGGATGAATAGCCCAGCTAGCATCCAATTCCCAACCAATGCGGTAGCTTTTAGGGATATTTACACGAATCTCCCCTCCAGTATCATTCAATTGCCCCGTAGGAATTAATTGATCTTTGTATAACATCGCATAAAAATTTGTTCCCACATTGAAATTTTCATTTCTAAATCGGTATCCAGCCTCTATGTCCTGCATTTTCTCTGGTTTTGGAAATTCATTACGCGGATTTTCTACATAGTCCTTACGAATAGGTTCCTTGCTAGCGTAAGCGTATGATGCGTATATGTTGGAATTTGGATTCAAAAAATAAGTTATACCAAATTTAGGATTGACAAAGTGTAAGTTATCCTTAAAATTGATTGATTTTACCTTGTCGTCATCGCCATTGACACGATAATTTACGTTTCGGTATTGTACATCTAAGTTGAATAGCCAATCATTTAATTTGAGGTCTGTTTTTAAATATGTATTGAAATCTTTTTTCTTAGCATCATTGAAATAATATTTATCATCAAATAGTTGATTTGGATAGATTTCTACAGATTTTACTTCACCATAATGGTCACCCAAATATTCATTATAGGCTCCCCCAAAAGTAAAGTTTAATGCATTAGATGGTTTATAGTTCGCTGAAAAGGTTGTGCCATAGAAATGATTGTCTAACCATTTTTGACGTACTAAATCCGATTTTGCAATAGTGCTCCCACCTTGAACCAAATTTGGAATACCGTATTTGGATAATCTGTCATTTTCTCGGAATTCTTCATAATAACCCGCTCCGCGTGTATAATGCAATGCTGCGTTTAAATTCCATTTTTCATTTGCAATGTAGGTATAGTGTAGGTGAGAATGCGTTTGTGTGTAGTTATCCGTTTGATTGTCATAAGTATAATAATTATAACGTCTATCTGCGTTTAGAAGACGTTCGAATTCGCTACCTGAATATAATCCAAAAGCATTATTGGCATAGTCTTCCAAAGCAGTTCTATCACCAGTCAACAAAGGTTCGGGAGTTCCATACCAAGCTTGGTAGGTTTTTTCCTTTCCAGTGAAAACAGTAGCTTTTAAAATATGTTTATCCGTATACAATCCGCCATCCAAATAAAGCGATTTCAAGTCCGATGTTGCTCGCTCTATATAACCATTAGAACTGATGCGAGACAGTCTGGTGTTAAAGGCAAATTTGTTATTAATCAAGCCTGTTCCTGCTTTGATTGTATTTTTCCAAGACTTGTACGATCCAAAGCTGTTATTTAATTCTGCATAAGGCTTCGTTTCCAAAGCATCCGTTTGGATATTCAACGAAGCACCAAATGCTCCAGCTCCGTTTGTAGAAGTTCCAACACCGCGTTGGATTTGAATACTTTCGGTGCTCGATGCAAAATCTGGAAGATTTATAAAGAAGGAACCCATGCTTTCGGCATCATTTAGCGGAATGCCATTTAAAGTAACATTGATGCGCTGATTGTCTGATCCACGGATCGTCATATTGGTATACCCAATTCCTGCGCCAGCATCCGAACCAATGATAACCCCAGGAGTTTGATCTAATAAATAAGGAATATCTTGTCCCAGATTATTTTTCTTTATTTCCTCTTTGTCTAAATTTTTAAACGTAGTAGCTGAATTTTCTTTTGCGCGTGTAGCATAGACAAAAATAGCATCGGATTGAATGGTAGCTAATTGCAGCTGTACATTATATTCTAATTGATTTGCTAATGTACGAATGCTGAATTCCTTATATCCCAAATGTTTTACATTCAGTAATAAAGAACTTTGATTTTGCATATTGAATTGTACGGTACCGTTATTGTCCGTCTGTTTCGCTGTGTTTCCTAATACGACAGTCGCGTTTTTAAGAGCTGTAGATTTCTCATCTACCACTTTGACGGTAATAATTTGTTGTGCGAAACATACAGTCGCGATGAGGCTCAATGCCCCAGTAGCAATAAATTGCTTAAACATAAAATAATTCTGTTTTTTTGAGTTAAACCTAATTACTGCAAGGGGTTACAGCAACTTCTATTTAACCGCCCATTCCCTACGCTGGCATTATCCAGATCAGGTGTGTTTAATTTATTTTCCTATAAATTAAACCGGGTATAATCTCAGCCTGTCTTTGTGTTGTAAACAAGGCACCCCTATTCGATAAAGCAAATCTACCTTTTTTTTATGGTATTAATAAAAAAATGATATAATTATTACTAAAAAATTGTATCTTTCTCAAAAAATTGGAGAAATCTTATTTTTTAAAATCACACAACACACACATAAAATTAAATGATACAATACTTTTCCGCTGATTATGTTATTCCTGTAACGTCAGATCCTATAAAAAATGGTATAGTAGCTATAGAGGATGGGAAGGTAATAGGTGTCTATAAGGATATAGATACATCTATTAATAAAGCTGATGTTAAATCATTTTCTGGAGTGTTAATTCCAGGATTTGTGAACACGCATTGTCATTTGGAGTTATCTCATTTATTCAACGTTATTCCTGAAAAGACTGGACTAGTGGAATTCATTGGGAAAGTAATGGAAAATAGAGGTAAAGATACAGAAGAGATAATAACCGCAATGCAAAAAGCAGATCAATTCATGTTTGAAAATGGGATTCAAGCAGTGGGTGATCATGCAAATACTGCTATTTCTGCAGAGATAAAAAATACTAGTAAAATTGTTTACCATACTTTTGTTGAGATTATAGGTCTTAAGGAAGAGGAGGTGAATGCAAAGATTGATGAGGCACGAGATATCGAGTTTTATTTTGATTCTACGCATTCTTCAATTACACCTCATGCTCCTTATTCTTGTTCTAAATCATTATTCAAGGCTTTTAAGAAGTCTGTAAGCGAAGACAATATTATTTCTATTCACAATCAAGAGAGTGAAGAGGAGAATAAATTGTTCCGATATAAAACAGGTGATTTCTTGAATTTTTATGAGAAGATAGGGCTAGACTTAAAGGAATTTAAAGCGCAAGCCCGCAATTCGATTCAATCTTATTTGAATTATCTGCCAGCGTCTAATCATACTATTCTAGTACATAATACCTATACTTCTATTAAAGATTTGGATTTTATTACGAGAATGGGGCGAAAAGTAACTTTGTGTCTTTGTCCGAAAGCCAATCTTTACATTGAAAATGTTTTACCGAAGGTTCAATTATTTAATAATCACAAATTTGATATTGCATTAGGTACGGATAGTTTAGCTTCTAATAATACTTTGAGTATTTTGGATGAGCTGAAGACATTGCATCAAGCAAATCGCGAGTTGAATATTCTGGAAACGATTAAATGGGCTACAATTAATGGCGCTAAAGCATTGGGGCTTGAAAAAGAGCTTGGTTCATTAGAAGTAGGAAAGACTCCTGGATTGGTCTTGTTAAAAAATATAACCAATTTAAAAATCACTGACGAGGTTACATTAGAAAGAATTATATAATTGCTTACTTTTGCTTTAATGAAACACATTAATATCAAAGTAAAAGGTAAAGTACAAGGCGTTTATTTTAGAGCAACGACAAAAGCTGTAGCTGACCAATTGGGAGCTAAAGGTTTTGTCGTTAATCTTAATGATGGTTCTGTCTATATAGAAGCTGAAGGGGATAGTTTTACACTAGACTCGTTAGTGGAATTTTGCCATGAAGGACCAGACCGTGCTGAGGTAGAATCATTAGATGTAGAAGAAACTTCTGATATAAAAGGTTTCAAAAATTTCGAAGTTCTAAAGCGTCTTAAATAATTCATCTATTGTGTCGGGCATAAAAAAATTCCTAAGTGATACCGTAATCTACGGATTGACTACTATTATCGCGCGTGTCTTAAATTTTCTACTAACGCCAGTTTTTCTTCGCAAGTTTGAGTCGTCCATCTACGGGATATTCACTAATTTATATTCTTATGCGGCCATGATTAATGCCATCTTGGCATTTGGTATGGAAACGACCTACTTCCGTTATTTGCAGCGTGTAGAAAAAGAAGATAAGGAAAAAGTCTTTAATAATAGTTTTATCGTGACGCTGTTTGCTACTGTAATATTCGTAGCGACAATGTTCATCTTTGCGCAACCTATAGCATCTTTTATAAAATCTGTTGACCTCAATCCTGCTGAATATATCATTTTCGTAAAATTGTTTGCGGTTATTTTAGGTGCCGATGCCTTGGCGGTGGTTCCTTTTGCGCGTTTGCGTGCGGAAGGAAGACCTATCCGATATGGCGCCATTAAGATTGTCAATATTGGTGTATTGGTATTCTGTAATCTATTTTTGTTGTATTGGCTTCCGAGCTTGATAGATAAATATACATTTTGGCAAGAGCTTGCTGAAGGATGGTTTAGAGAAGGTTGGTTAGGTAATGTGTTTATTTCTAATTTGATAGCGAGTGTAGTTACATTAGCCTTGTTGATACCACAAATTGCTAAGTTTTCATTTAAGATTGATGCTGCTTTGATCAAAAGCATGATTAGTTATAGCTTCCCCATACTTATTGCAAACATTTCCTTTATTATTAATGAACATTTGGACAAAATGATGTTTCCAAAACTTGTTCCAACCACTGAGGGAGAACGGGATTTGGGAATCTATGGTGCTGTAGCAAAGATTGCGATTTTCCTTAATCTTTTTGTGACGGCATTTCGATTGGGAGCAGAACCATTTTTCTTTTCTTATGCGAAAAATGAAAATTCCAAGCAGGTGTATGCCAAAATAATGGAATATTTTATCATAGCGATGGTGATAGTAATGATAGGTCTCTGTGCAAATATTTCTTGGCTGAAGGATTTCATTCGAGGAGGGAAATTAGAAAGAGAAGTATATTGGTCTGGTTTACATATTGTGCCAATATTATTGTTTAATAATGTCCTTTTAGGAATTTATATGAATCTTTCTATTTGGTATAGATTATCTGATCAAACGAGATATGGATTATATATTTCAGGAGTTGGAGCGATAATTACAGTAATATTAAATATTGTATTGATTCCAACTTATTCTTATGTAGGGGCAGCATTGTCTACTACACTTACCTATTTTGTAATGGTTACCCTTTCTTACATTCTAGGACAGAAGAATTATGCTATTCCGTACAATGTGATCAAAGCAGTAGGCTACATGTTGATATCTGTTGCCTCGACAGCTTTCATGTACTTTGTGTTGGACAATAATGTTTGGTTGAGCAATTTTCTGTTGGTGTTAGTGTTAGTATTTGTTTTTTATTTAGAAAGAAAATTTATTGTCAATATAACTGGTAAGATTAAAAAATAGTTATATATTAGAGGTTAATATATAATTATTTTATGAAGAGATTTTTACTTTCGATGATGATTCTTTCATCAATTTTTGGCGCCTTTGCCCAAAATCCCGAAGAACTGCCTAATTATAGAAAAAGTGATATTCTAATAGACCCATTCTGGCTTATTGGAGGTTTAGCATTAAATGCTTCTTATGAACGATTGATCTCAGAAGATTCTGGGGTAGGAGCAAATGCTATTTTTGGATTCGGAGATGATCTTGAAGATTTTACGCAGATTTCACCTTTTTATAGAGCTTATTTTGGAAGCAAATACGCTTCTGGGCTCTATGTAGAAGGTTTTGTTCCTATTACAATCAGTAGAGAATATGACAATGTATTCTGGACTGACGAAAGCAACAGAGGTAAAAGTGCAGTGTATACTACAGGTGGATTGGGGTTTGGATTAGGAGGAAAATGGGTTGCAAAGAAAAAGTTTGTTTTTGAATTAAATCTGGGGATAGCCCGAAAATTTATTGGAGATCGTGGGCCCGGAGATGCAGTGACGGGTAAAGGAATGATTGGTGTTGGTTTTGCCTTTTAACAAAATAAAATAGCCGTTTTTTAGACGGCTATTTCTGTAAAATTATATTTAATATCTTCTAAAACTTCTAAGATTTCTTGTTCGTTGGAAAGTCCCACTAATTTTACACGATAATCTTTGAAATTTGGAATGCCTTTGAAATAATTTGCATAGTGTCTGCGCATTTCGAAAATCCCTGTTTTGTTCCCTTTCCACTCGATGGATTTAATAAGGTGTGTTTTACAAACCTCCACACGTTCTGCAATCGTCGGCCCAGGTAATCTTTCTCCTGTGTTGAAGAAATGCTTGATTTCTCTGAAAATCCAAGGATAGCCAATCGCCGCGCGCCCAATCATTATCCCGTCAACTTCAAATTCTTGACGCCAAGCTGCTGCTTTTTCGACAGAATCTACATCGCCATTCCCAAAAATCGGAATTTTAATACGTGGATTGCGTTTCACATCACGAATCATTGTCCAGTCCGCTTGCCCTTTGTACAATTGCGCTCTAGTACGACCGTGAATCGATAGTGCCTTGATACCTACATCTTGCAATCTTTCTGCAACTTCGTATACATTTTTTGTATTATCATCCCAACCCAATCGTGTTTTTACAGTCACTGGCAAATGTGTAGCTTCAACTACCGCTTTGGTCATCGCAACCATTTTGTCGATGTCTTGTAAAAGTGAAGAACCTGCACCTTTACAAACCACTTTTTTTACGGGACAGCCGTAATTAATATCGATCAAATCCGGATTTGCTTTGGTACATATTTCCGTAGATTGACGCATACTTTCGATATCACCGCCGAAAATTTGAATGCCAATAGGTCGTTCATATTCAAAAATATCCAATTTTTGAAGTGATTTTGCAGCATCACGAATTAACCCTTCTGAGGATATAAATTCTGTATACATCAAATCAACACCATTTTGCTTGCACACATAACGAAAGGGAGGATCGCTCACATCTTCCATTGGAGCTAACAACAAAGGAAACTCAACAAGGTCAATATTTTCACCAATTTTTACAGACATGATGCAAAAGTACATATAAATTTATAAAATATTAAAGGCAACAATGTTGCGTTAATATATTATTTATATATTTGCAACATTGTTGCAACAACTTAGTTTAATGTTTATTATCAATTAAAAAATTATGTTAAGAAAAATCACAATCAATTTGTATGCTGTATTATGTGTAATTGGTGTTTTGACATCTTGTGATAACAAAGAAGATTACACTGCTGACCTAGATCTAAGTAGATCTGAATTAATTTTTACACCTGTCTTAGGGGATGATGTGCTTCCCCATGGAGATCATTTTCATGGATTAGATAATGGAATTTTGGGGCAACCCTTGGTCTTGAAATTTGATAAAACTACACCACCTATTAATAACGTAGCTAAAATAAAAGCTGATGTAGCTTACAAAATTGAGCTCAAGACATGGGATAAAGAGGGTAATGAGATCCAAGATAATTTTATAAAAAATAAAGTGACTGCTGATAAGTATAAGGCTTTCTTACAAGGTGGGAATTTTATTCTAAATCAAAATTCTGAAACTGATCAAGGGGCGTTGTTTGTTCCTCGTGAAAAAAAATATGGAGATGGAAATGATGTTGTAGGAAAATATGAAGTAACTGGTGTGTTATCTTATTTTATTCTCGGAAAAGATAATGTGTCAAAAACTCCGAAAAAACTAAAATATGTACTTCGAGAACTGAAAGATGGTGAAAAGTCTAAAATTGAACGAGGAGATTGGAATAGGGACGATTACGAAAAGGCTTTCGTAGGAAAAAATATATTAGAGTTAAATTTCGAACTACAAGTCGAGGATAAATAATTTTTGTTAAAAGGAGAAGTGTATCACTTCTCCTTTATTATAATAAATTGACAAATTCTTTAATAGCTGCGGCTGGATCATGAGTTTTCATAAAATTTTCGCCGATCAAAAAGCTATTAAATCCTTTAGATTTTAAATCTTTTATAGTTTCTGCATCCGAAATTCCGCTTTCTGACACTTTGATATAATTATCAGGGATTTTGTTTACCAAATCATATGAATGATCTAGGGATACAGAAAAATCTTTTAAATTACGGTTGTTGACCCCGATAGCATCTATGGTTGGAAAAATATTTTGAACCAATTCTTCCTCATTGTGTACTTCAAGAAGCACGTTTAAACCTAAAGATTTTGCGTAAGTTGAAAATTCTTCGATCTCTGCAGGAGTAAGACATGCCGCTATCAACAATATGATGTCTGCACCGTAAGCTTTTGCTTCAGCGATTTGGTATCTGTCCACGATAAATTCCTTGCGCAATAACGGAATAGTCAATACCGCTCTTGCTTTTGTCAAATCTTCCAACGAACCTTGAAAGAAATCTGCGTCGGTCAAAACCGAAATAGCTGAAGCTCCTGCATTTTGATAACCTAAAACGACTTCTTCTACAGATGAATGTCCATTTATTAATCCTTTGGAAGGCGAAGCACGCTTATATTCTGCGATTATTCCCGTTCTATCGGCATGCAGTACAGAATCTTTTACGGAATAGCACGTTCTCTCGAATAATGGATAAGTGGTCAATTCTTGTAAAGAAACCTTAGCCTTAGCTGCAGCTACTTCTTGTTTTTTTCTTTCTACGATTGTATCTAAAATAGTCATAGCTTATTTTAACCAGTTAGCAATAAGTAATTTACCGTTGTCAGTCAGCACAGATTCTGGATGGAATTGCATCCCACGTACATCATATTCTTTATGCGCTAAGGCCATAATAATTCCGTTGTCGTCCACTGCAGTCACGTGTAGTGAATCCGGCAAGGTATTCGGGTCTACAGCCCAAGAGTGATAACGTCCTATTTTAGAATCTTTAGGAAAGTTTTTAAACAGCTTTTCTGATTTATCAGTGACTTTAATCGATGTAGCTACCCCATGCAAAGGTTTTGGAAGATTGAATAACGTTCCACCGAAAACTTCCGCAATAGCTTGTTGCCCAAGACAAATCCCTAAAATACTCTTAGTAGGTGCGTATCTACGGATAACTTCCATCAAGAATCCAGCCTCTTCGGGAATACCAGGGCCTGGAGACAATAATATTTTGTCAAATTGTTCTACATAATCCAGTTCAAACTTATCATTACGAACCACGACGTATTCGTACTTCAGTTCTTGTAAAAGGTGAACAAGATTATATGTAAATGAATCATAGTTGTCTATGACCAATATTTTATTTGCTTTCATCTTATCTGAAACTACTTCATTCTTTAAAATCGAATCGATTTTTTCAAATGTTTCTGCTTTTTTGACGTATTGTTTTTTTAATTCTTCCAATTCGTTGATGCGCTCTTCTATAGTCGCAATCGAATCATTGAAATGTTTTTTGTCGGTACAATATTCTAACGGACGTATCATATAATTTGCGCTAAATCTAAAGCTCTGCGTAATGCTGCTATTTTATTATTTACTTCTTGAAGTTCTTTTTCTGGGTCAGATTCCAATACAATTCCTGCACCTGCTTGATAATGCAATACATTCTTTTTACTCAAGAACGAGCGAATCATAATAGCGTGGTTAAAATCGCCATTGAAGCCCATATATCCCAAAGCTCCTGAATAGAATGAACGTTGTAAGCCTTCGTATCTATCGATAAGTGTCAGGGCCATATGTTTAGGTGCGCCAGAAAGTGTTCCAGCAGGATAAGTATCACCCACCACATCAAAAGGATTGGCATTTTCTTTTAATTTCCCAGATACTTTTGATACCAAATGGATAATATGCGAATAATACTGTGCTTCTTTGTAGGATTTTACTTCTACACTATGACAATGTCTACTCAAATCATTTCTGGCCAAATCAACTAACATGACGTGTTCAGCGGACTCCTTAGGGTCATTTTTTAATGACTCTGCAATTTTTTCGTCTTCTTCCAAATTACCCGTGCGTTTGAATGTACCGGCAATAGGATAGATGGTAGCTTCTCCTTTTTTGATGGTGATTTGTGCTTCTGGTGAAGAACCAAATAATTTGAAATCTCCGTAATCGAAATAAAATAGATAAGGAGACGGGTTAATGGAACGAAGGGCGCGGTAAACATTAAATTCGTCACCTGCGAAAGGCGTAGAAAAACCTCTTGAAGGTACAATTTGGAATACATCTCCACGCTGGATATGTACTTTCATTTTTTCGACTAATGCTTTGAATTCATCATCAGTCATATTCGAAGATTCACTTCCTTTTACCTCAAAAGAATATTCTGGGAAGTTTTTGTTTTGAATCAAATATTCCAAACGTGTTAAGTCTGATTCTTCATTTTCCAAAAGATTCTCGAAAATGTACAATTGGTTTCGGAAATGGTCTATGGCAATTACATATTTGTAGATATGATATTGCATGAAAGGAATATGGCGAGCTTCATTTGTGGTGGCAGTCAACTTGATGTCTTCAAAATGTTCCACAGCGTTAAATGTAAAATAGCCAAAAAGACCATTTGAAATCACATTAACTTCAGGCAATTCTATACTGTCAAAAGCTTGTCTGAATGTCGACACTTCTTCTCGAAGATTGATATCAGCAGTCTTTTTGATTTGTTTAGCTTGATTTGGATACGAAATAGTTAACTCTTCTTCATTTAAAGTTATGCCGCCAATTTGCTGACAACAGATATAGCTAATGTTGTTGTCACGACTATGGTATTCTGAACTCTCTAATAAAAGACTATTAGGAAACGTATCCCTTAATCTCAAATAAATACTTACTGGCGTGGTCGTGTCAGCGAGTATTTTTTTATAATTAGTTTTAAATGAGTATCTCATATTTTTTAAAATGTTGTCAATAATAATAAAAAAGCCCGATGTATTTACATCGGGCTTAAATGGTTTTGGTTGATTTAATAAAAATGTTATATCTTAGAATACCAATAAGTCAATTACCCGATGCTTTTCGCTTCAGGCCACCACCACAATTGATATATAAAATTCGTTTGCATTAATAGTACAAATATTGTAATTATTTTTATACAATCAAATATTATTTAATAAAAAAATAAAAAATCATCAAAAAGATTAATCATTTAATAAGTCCGGTCTTCTTTCTTTTGTGCGTAATAATTGCTGTTCATCACGCCATTCGTTAATTTTTGCTTCATTGCCACTCAGCAAAATATCTGGAACACGATGTCCTCGCCACTCTGCAGGACGCGTATATATAGGTGCATCCAATAAACCGTCTTGAAAAGAATCCGATAATGCTGACGTCTCGTCGGATAATACGCCGGGAATTAAACGTATCACGGCGTCCACTACAATAGCTGCAGGAAGTTCTCCTCCTGACAAAACGTAATCGCCTATAGATATTTCTTTTGTAACAAAGACGTCGCGAATGCGCTGATCAATACCTTTGTAATGACCGCAAAGTATGATAATATTCTCTTTGGTGGAAAGATCATTTGCGATACCTTGATTTAATGTAACACCGTCTGGCGTCATGTAAATAATATCATCGTAGTCACGTTCGCTTTTCAGCTTCTCAATACAAAGAGCAAAGGGTTCGATTTGCATCACCATGCCCGATCCACCACCATAAGGATAATCATCTACAGATTTGTGCTTATTAAAAGTATAGTCACGCAGATTGTGGACATGAATTTCTGCTAATCCTTTTTTCTGTGCGCGCTGAAGAATGGAATGCGCAAAAGGACTTTCTAATAAGGATGGTAAAACCGTAATGATATCAAATCTCATGGTACAAAGATAGAAAAGATTGTAATGTTATGTGGATGTCATTAAAAATGGATTTTAATAATACGACATACAAATGTGAAAATTTTGTTTAAAATATGATGTTCCAAATATTATTCTGTTTATTGTTTGTTTTATCGAATCAATGTTAATAATAGGATTGTTTGAATAATTTTTAGTTAGTGTACACTTTTTGTTGAGGATTGCTAAGCAAAATGTTTTTTTGTTAAAAAACTTGCAATAACAACTTCAATACTATAGATTTGCCTTCCGTTTGTTAAAAAATGTTAAACAAACGTTATATCTACTAACGAAATTATTTATTCTGAATTAATGAAGAGCATAAATATGCAATTCATTAATAGATAGTCGTCTACCGTCTATTTTCCTTTCTGGGTTGCATGTGCAATTAATATGTAAAATTTTTAAAACAATTAATAAACACATGAAACAAAAGTTACTCAGTACTATGTTTGCGCTGGCTTGCCTTGCAAGTTCGACGTATGCGCAAGATCGTCAAGTGAGTGGTAAAGTAACATCTAAGGATGGGGCACCAGTGAGTGGTGTATCTATTTCTGTAGTAGGTACTACTTTCGCAACACAAACTGACGCTTCAGGTAGTTTTACCTTATCAGCGGCTCCGGGAGCTACTATCGTAGCTTCATCAATCGGTTACACAACTCAGCGTGTTATTCTTGGAAATTCTACAGTTGTTTCTATCATTTTAGAATCTGAAGATACAGCTTTAGAAGAAGTGGTAGTTGTTGGTTACGGTAGCACTACGAAAGAAGCTTTCACAGGTTCTGCAAAAAGAATTGACGCAGCGAATATTGAAAAGAAAAATGTTTCAAATATTTCACAAGCCTTAACTGGTGAGGTTGCTGGTTTGCAAGTAACTACTTCATCGGGTCAGCCTGGTACTTCATCTACTATCCGTGTTCGTGGTTTTGGTTCTGTTAACGGTAGTAGAGATCCTCTTTACGTTGTTGATGGAGTTCCTTACTCAGGAAATTTAACTTCTATCAACAATGCCGATATCGCAAACGTAACAGTATTGAAAGATGCGGCTGCAACAGCTATCTACGGTTCACGTGGTGCCAATGGTGTTATCATCGTGACTACTAAAACAGGTCGTGGTAAAGATTCTTTCATTGAAGCTGATGTCAACTACGGTGTAAACATGTCTTTATTGCCACGTTATGATGTTATTAAATCACCAGAAGAATATGTAGCATTAGGCTGGGAAGGTTTATATAACTACGCTCGTCTTTTGACTTCAGGAGGTAAACCAACATATACTACAGAAGCGCAATATATCAATTACGCTAATCAAATGTTGTTTAGATCAAGTGGTGTAGGTTTGAGACCAGCTAACAATATTTGGGAAACTTCTGACGTTTCGCAAATGATCGATCCAGAGACACGTACTTTCAATTCTAATATTAAAAGAAGTTGGAATCCAGAAAACTGGGAAGATTATGCATTCCAAAATTCTAATCGTCTAGATGCAAACGTGAAATTTGGTGGTTCTACAGAAAAATCTGATTACTTCACATCATTTGGTTATTTGAATGATAAAGGTTATTCAGTAAACTCAGATTTCGAGCGTTTCTCAGGTCGTTTGAATTTGAACCAAAAAATTACGCCTTGGTTGAATGCTGGCGTTAACTTAAACTACGCACGTACACAACGTAATAATAATGGTCAATCTTCAGATTCAGGATCTATCTTCTGGTTTGTAGACAACATGCCATCTATCTACCCATTATTCAAACGTACTTCTACAGGTGAGATGATTGCGGATGATATTTTTGGTGGTTACCAATATGACTATGGTGATAGCAATGGTCGTCGTTTTGGTTCATTGACAAATGCGATTTCAGATGCTACATATGACATTAACCGTCATAATAGAAATGAATTATCGGGCCGTGGTTACTTAAACTTCAATATCATTAAAGGGTTGACTTTCGAAAACACTTTAGGTATGGAGTACTATAATAACGTATATACAGATAGAGGTAATAAATTCTATGGTTCTGCAGCTTCTCAAGGTGGTAGCTTATACCGTCAAACTACAGAGTTGAAAAACTTGAACTTGTTGAATTTATTACGTTATAAAACATCATTTGGTGGTGGTCACAACTTAGAAGCATTGGTTGCTCACGAGGTTACTGATTATGTATCAAGTGTTCAAACGGTATCAGGTTACAACTTGGTAGATAACGATATCTTAGAGTTCAACAACGTTGCCGTTTCTGATCCAGTTAAATCATACAAAAATGATTATACATTAGAATCGTTCTTTGGTCAAGTAAACTATGATTTCTCTCGTAAATATTACTTGTCAGGTACAGTACGTCGTGACGGTTCTTCTCGTTTCTTGAATGACAAATGGGGAACTTTCGGATCTATCGGTGCTGGTTGGATTGTGTCTAACGAAGATTTCTTCGCGAATAACTCAACTATTCCTTATTTGAAATTAAAAGCTTCTTACGGATTGTTGGGTGACCAAGCTGGTGTAGGTTACTACTCAGGATATGATTTGTACGATGTACAAAATGTAAATGACCAAGCTGCTACAATCTTCGAAACTAAAGGTAACCCAGATTTAACTTGGGAAACTTCAAAAATGTTCCAAGTTGGTGCTGAATTCGATTTAGGTAAATATGTATCTGCTTCAGTTGAATATTATGTGAAAAATACTTCAGACTTAATTTTCAACAAACGTTTTGGTACATCTACAGGTTTTGCTTTGATTAAAGTAAACGAAGGTAACTTAAGAAACCAAGGTTTAGAATTTGATGTAACAGGTCATGTTTGGAAATCAGATAAAGGCTATTTTAATGTGAGCGTAAATGGTGAAACATTCACAAATAAAATCACTAAAATGCCTACTGACCCAACTACAAATCTTCCAAAAGACATCGATGTTCAGTCTCCATATGCATGGGCTAAAGACAGATCTATCTTTGATTACTATATGCGTGACTTCGCTGGTGTAGATCCTTTGGATGGTGCTAGTACTTGGAAAGTATTCTATACGGATAATAATGGTAATGGTCAGTTTGATGCAGGTGAGCAAATTGCTTCATTGTCTCAGTTTGATAATGTAAATAACCTTGAAATTAAAGAAGGTGTTACAAAAACTTATGCTCAAGCTACTCAATACTATATCGGTAAAACATCTTTACCAAAATTAAGAGGTGCTTTCAACTTAAGTGCAGGATATGCAAACTTTGATTTAGCGGCTCAATTTGTTTACCGTATTGGTGGTTACGCTTATGACTATGCTTATGCAGGTTTAATGGGTAATGGATATGTAGGTTCAAACAACTGGCATACGGATATGTTTAACAGATGGCAAAAAGAAGGAGACATCACTGATGTACCACGTATCTCTAACAACTCAAGTGCAGATCCAAGTGTAACTTCTTTGTCATCACGTTTCTTGACTAAAGCTAACTACTTTGGATTGAACAACGTGCGTTTAGGATACACATTCACACAAGCATTTGTTAAGAATGCAGGTATGAGCAACTTGAATGTCTGGGTATCTGGTGATAACTTATTCATGGCTACAGCTCGCAAAGGATTCAACCCAGCAGCATCTGAAAATGGTAATACAAGTACTTATTCGTACTCTCCACTTTCTACGATTTCAGTTGGTTTACGCGCTAAATTTTAATCACAATGGCAAAAAATAAATTTATATATATGGCATTGGCTGCTGCTACAATTTCGTTCAGCAGCTGTGAAAAGGATTTTTTGGAAAAAACTCCTACAGAAAAATTAACTCCACAGCAAACTAGTACGGAGTCATTGATCAAGGGTATGTATGCTCAAATGTACCAAACAGGTACTGGTGGTACTACTGGTCACGATGACTTTGGTCAAAAAGGTTATGATATTTACATGGACTTGTTGTCTGGTGATATGGCTTTGGAAGGTGTTAACTACGGTTGGTACGAAAACTTAGCTAACTTAACAGCTCCAGTAAATTTCACAGCTAACCCTAACTATACGCCTTGGAGATATTATTATGCGTTGATTTTCTCAGCAAATAGTATTATCGACAAATTTGAAGGTGTGGCACCGACAGCTAAAAGTGATCAATACGCTTTTGCTCAAGCTAAAGCTACTCGTGCAAACGCTTATTTTTATTTGTTGAACTTATATTCACCAGAATTATACGGTACAGGTTCTGAGAAAGTTATTCCTTTATTGACATCAACTTCACAAGTTAACCAACCGAAAGCAACTGCTAAAGAGATCTTTGATTTGATTACTTCGGATTTAACTGAAGCCGTTGAATTATTAAATGGATTCTCGAGATCTACTAAAGGCGAAATCAACCAAGCTGTAGCTAAAGGTATGTTAGCCTATGCTTATGCGGCTCGTGGTACTCAAGAAGACTGGCAAAAAGTTGCTGACTTGACAAATCAAGTTATTACTTCAGGAGCTTATCCATTGACTACTTATTCTCAAGCTGCAGGTGTGTTGAGTATTGAGAAACCATCAGGTTCAGAAGGTTACTGGGAATGGGATTACAAAGTTTCTAACTCGGATGCAGGTTTCAATAATATTGAGACAGCAAGCTGGATGTGGGGTGCTGATATACAAGTGTCTACAGGTCTGGATTTAGTGTCATGGTGGGGACAAATGGACTTGTTTACGTACAGTTACACTTGGGCTGGTGACCCTAAAGGAATTGATGCAGACTTATACGATGCTATCCGTCCTAATGACGTACGTAAAACGCAATTCTATGCAGAAGCGGACTATTTACCTCTAGGTAAATTCTTCGCGCCAGATTTAATCATTGGCGGACAACGTACTATTACTACGGATTATATCTATATGCGTGTTGATGAATTGTATCTATTGAATGCAGAAGCGAATGCACATTTAGGTCAAGAAGCTAAAGCTATAGCTTCATTGAAAGCTTTACTAGCGCAACGTTTCAAAAATGCTGCTGACTATGCATACATCAATACCTTGTCAGGTAAACAATTGTTAGATGAAATTTACTTACAAACTCGTATCGAGTTATGGGGTGAAGGTAAATCATACTTAGCAATGAAACGTAATAAGGCTACTGTTACTCGTGGAGCAAATCACTTGTTCTTCGAAGGTGAGCCTTACAAATACAATGCTGATGAATTAACTTTAGATATTCCACAAGCCGAAATCATCAACAACCCTAATTTGAATAAATAGATAGAAATATAAATTTATTTAATACTTAATAAGCCCATGAGTTATTTACTCATGGGC
>NZ_JAAKGQ010000051.1:0-25135 GCF_011043515.1 Sphingobacterium sp. SGL-16
ATCTGATTGGGATTTTTTGTATTACTAATCCGTATTATGGATTATTTAGCTGAATATCTATCAATATGGAATTGAACTAAATCATCAATTGGTGAACGTAAGATTTTACCTACTTTCATGCCGTATTGAGTTGCTTTTTCTTCTAATACATTGCGGAAATTGTAACCAACAGAACCGATACAATTAAAAGTATAGCTTTGGTAGTTAGGGTATTTGCTTACTAAGTTGCTGAAAAATGCTTCGAAAGCGTCGTCAACAATCTTACGTGTATATTCGATATTTACATTATTGTCATATACAAATTTACTGAAGCTAGCACAGAAACGATTTGCTAATGGCTTAGTGTATACACTATCCATAATCTCATCTTTCGTTAATTTGTACGTATTATAAAATACTTCAGCTACATCCTCAGGCATTAAATCACGAACAAAGTCAGTCAATAATTTTTTACCAATGTAAGAACCAGAACCTTCATCTCCTAAGATATAAGCTGCGGAACTAATATTGTGCGTAATTTTTTCACCGTCGTAGATACAAGTGTTAGTTCCTGTTCCCAAAATTGCAGCAAAACCAGTTTCTTTACCTAAAAGAGCTCTAGCAGCGGCTAATAAATCGTGACCGATTTCGATTTTAGCGTTAGGGAAAAGTTCACGAAATGCATCCGAAACGATTTTTGCTTTCTCATCGTTGTGAACACCTGCACCATAGTAATTTACTTCTTGAATTTTATCTAAAGGTAAATCATTTGGCAAGCCTTTTTTAAGAGAGCTTACGATATAATCACTGTCAACAAAGTAAGGATTGTATCCTTCTGTGTTGAAATAGATCTTCTTTTGATTGTCGTCTAATAGGCACCAATTGGTCTTGGTTGATCCGCCATCTGCAATAATGATCATTATTAGTTTATTTTAGTATAGTTATTCAAAATTATATCTCTCGAAGATACATTTTTATTCCTAAAAACAATAGCGTTTATAAATTTTATTTTTAATAAGTTTTTAAATAAACTTAAAAAACCGCGTTATTTCACAATAAACGCGGTTTTTTTATTTTTACACTTAGTGTAAAAAGTACAATTACTAACTCTTAATGACTAGATGAACCTTCGATATGTTCGATGTCAATATTCTGTTTTTTCAAAAATCCTTTCACCAAAATGGCAAAAAGAATAATATAAGCAAATCCTATTACTGGTATAATATAAGAATTATGAATGCCAATAATATCAGCTAATTTTCCTTGAATAGGAGGGATGATACCACCACCTAAAATCATCATTACTAAAAATGCTGAGCCTTGCTCAGTATATTTTCCAATACCCACAATGGATAATGCGAATATTGAACCCCACATAATGGAGCAAGCTAAACCACCAGTCAAGAATGCATAAATCGCAACAGTTCCAGAAGTCAATAATCCAACAACCATTGCAGCCAAACCTAAAGTTCCGAAGATAACTAATGTCGCTACAGGTTTCTCTTTACTAATAAAGAAAGCTACTACCTGAATAGCAATACAAATCGCAAAGAAATATAAATGCGACATATTAAAGCCTGCAATCGTATTTACCGATAATACAACTATAAATGCTATAAAAGGTACTAAAGCAGTAAGAATTTTCTTTGTTTTATTAGCAAAATTAAATGCTGTTATGGCTCCAGCCCAGCGTCCGATCATCATTCCACCCCAATACATTGATATATAAGGTGTGATTTCTGAAGATTGTAAATTTCCAAACTCCTCAAGTGTCAACAATTCCCCAAGATTACTGCCAATTGCAACTTCTATTCCTACATAAACAAATAGTGCTAGCATACCTAATACAAGCTGAGGATATTTCATTGCTCCCCAACCTTGTGGTGCAGATTGCGCTTTACGATAAGCAAAAATAATAGAACCCACCACTGCTAATAAAGCTCCGAATAGTAATGCCATTCGCTTTAATTCAAGCGGATGAGCGAGCTCTTTAACTTGTGCTTTTAAACTTTCAATGACCGAACTATCTGTTGCAGCACTGATTTGTGTATTAATAGCTTCAATCTGTAAAGCAGTCTCGCTTTTGTAACTTAAGAATACAGGTGTAAATAAAATAGCTAACAGCACCGTCATTAAGATTAAAATGTTCTGTGCTTTATTTGCTTTTTCCATAGGCTCGTTATTGAGCCCTGGAGGTACTTTTTTGGAAAAGTTAAATAATGCTGCCGCAAAAATGAAAAGTAATCCAACAGCAATATAGAGATAGACCACCTTGTTTAAAGGTAAACTGGAGATTTCGGAATCGGACATAGGTTCAAAAGTTCCGAATAGTGCATATCCAATAACTAAAGGACCAATCGTCGTACCAAATGAGTTGACAGCACCTCCCAAATTGACGCGTGATGCTCCTGTTTTGGAGTCTCCCAATAATACCGCAAATGGGTTAGCAGCAGTTTGTTGTAACGAAAATCCTAATGCTACAATAAAAAGTCCTATCAACATTCCTAAATAAATGTTTACTTCTACGGCAACAATCATTGCAGCTGCACCAAAAGCCGAAAAGAGTAATCCGTATACGATACTTTTCTTATATCCCCATTTGCCTACTAAGTCTTTTCCTGATAATGTGCCAAAAATAAATAGCGCGAGCGCACCAATATAGTACGCGCTATAAAAAGCAAAGTCTATTAATTGTGACTGAAATTGATCCAGATGGAAATAATTTTTACAGAATGGAATAAAAATACTGTTTCCTGCGGCAATAAAACCCCAAAAGAAGAACACAACTATAAGTGTATAGAGTGCTGGATAATTAGTTGGCTTGTTACTTTCCCTCATAATTTATAAATTCATGATACCTTAATATGGTATAAACGTACGAAAAAAACTTTATTATTATAATTGGTAAAACAATTTAGTTGGTGTAAAAATGCATATTTTTTTTAATTCCTATATTATTTTATTACTTTTTTTTTGAAAATTCATTTGTAATAGTTTTCTTTGTGCATTCTCAAATTTATCCTAGTTCATAATTTATCTATTTCGAAAATCAGTTGTAGGGATTGTGAGCAAGTCAAATTTTCAAATCTTTTTATAAGGATCATTGTAAATTATTAGGTTAGATTTCAAAATTGAAAATCCAAAAAGATATAATCATAATTCAATATTAATGAATATCAACGAATTGAATTCAAAGCTCGTGTCCGAATTGCGCGAGATAGGAAAGGTGTTAGGTATTGTTGACGTAGAAAAGCTTCGTAAACAGGAACTCATCGACAAAATTTCAGAGATTGCTCAACAATCTGATACTGAAGAAAAAAAAGAGGTAGTAGAGGAAGAGTCAGTATCTGCTGAATCTGCGGATCATGCGCCTAGAAAAAGAACTAGAACATTAAAAACGGAGCCTGTAGCGATTACCAAACGAGTGAGAACAGAAGAAGAGCCATCTTTATTTAGTTCAGAATCATCGGAACCAAAAGCTCCCGTTGCGCAAACATCTACTCCAGAACCTCCAGCAGAACCCAAAAAAGATTCATCCAATACAGATTTTGATAATGTAATCATCAACGAAGGGGTGTTAGAAATTATGCCTGATGGCTACGGTTTCTTACGTTCTTCGGATTATAATTATTTAACGTCACCGGATGATATATATGTATCTCAGTCTCAAATCAAATTATTTGGTTTGAAAACAGGTGATAATGTAAGAGGTTGTATCCGTCCTCCAAAAGAAGGTGAAAAGTATTTCCCATTGGTGCGTATAGAATCGATCAATGGTCAGAATCCTGCCGAAATCAGAGACCGTGTGCCTTTTGATTTCTTGACACCATTATTCCCTGATGAAAAATTAAATTTAGATTTAGGTGCGAATAATTATTCTACACGTATAATGGATTTGTTTACACCGATTGGTAAAGGTCAACGTGGTCTTATCGTGGCTCAGCCAAAAACGGGTAAAACAAATTTATTAAAAGAAGTAGCAAACGCTATCGCTAAAAATCACCCTGAGGTATATTTGATTATCTTATTAATCGATGAGCGCCCAGAAGAGGTGACCGATATGGCGAGATCTGTACGTGCTGAGGTAGTGTCGTCTACATTTGATGAGCCTGCAGATAGACACGTGAAAATTGCCAATATCGTATTAGAGAAAGCAAAACGTATGGTAGAATGTGGTCATGATGTAGTGATCTTATTAGATTCAATTACACGTTTGGCTCGCGCGTACAATACTGTAGCTCCTGCTTCTGGTAAAATCTTATCCGGTGGTGTGGATGCGAATGCATTACATAAACCAAAACGTTTCTTTGGTGCTGCGCGTAATATCGAAAATGGTGGTTCATTGACGATTTTGGCTACAGCATTGACAGATACAGGTTCTAAAATGGATGATGTAATCTTTGAAGAATTCAAAGGTACAGGTAACATGGAATTACAACTAGATCGTAAATTAGCGAACAAACGCTTATTCCCTGCTATCGACTTGACAGCATCTTCTACACGTCGTGATGATCTATTGATGGATAGAGAAGCATTACAACGTCTATGGGTATTGCGTAATCACTTATCAGATATGAATTCTACAGAAGCTATGGAATTCTTATTACAACAATTGCGTGGAACACGTTCAAATGAAGAGTTTTTGATGAGTATGAATGGATAATTCATATTTAATTGATATTTTTAAGCCGTCTAACTATTAGACGGCTTTTTATTTTTATAATGAGGAAATATATACCGAATACGATTACATCGTTGAATTTGTTTAGTGGATGTGTAGGCATTTTATTTGTGTTGAAGGGAGACTATCTATCAGCTTTTTACTGTGTACTTGCGTCAGGTATTTTTGATTTTTTTGATGGGCTAGTTGCTCGCTTATTAAAAGTCAAATCTTTAATAGGCAAGGAGTTGGATTCTCTAGCTGATGTAATTAGTTTTGGTTTTTTACCTGGAACTATTGTTTTTACAATGCTTCGTGAGGTAAGTTCTTTAGAATATTTGCCTTATTTAGGGTTTTTAATTACTGTATTTTCTGCATTACGTCTTGCGAAATTTAATATTGACGAACGTCAAACCTCGGATTTCATTGGCGTAAATACGCCTATGAATACGTTTTTGATTGTTTCATTGCCGTTTATAGGCCAAATATATCCACAATACATATACAATGTGTATGTGTTAATCAGTATTGCAATAGTTACAAGCCTATTGCTGGTTTCGGAATTAAAGCTTTTCTCTATGAAATTAAGTTCCTTGAAGTGGGAGCTTAATAAGTATAAGTATATATTTTTGATTGTGTCACTGATTCTTGTACTAGGTTTGAAGATTTTAGCGATTCCAGCGGTGTTTGTGCTGTATATCTTCTTTTCAGTGTTACATTTTAAAAAATTAGAAAGTTAAGACTTTTGTATAATAATTTTCTCAATTTGATCTACCCAAATTTTTACAAAGGCTGCGCATTCATAGTTTTCTTCATTTGCGAATTGTAACATGGTGCGGTACAATGTGTCGTACATTTCGCCATACTCTGGGAAATAACCATAAACATCTTTGAAATCGTTGACAATGTCAATGATGTGGCAATGCGTATCGTATTCAATGAATTTAGTTTGGTAGATTTTATTCGTAATAATAGGAGATTTCTCTTCATTATACCCATTCATTATGAATACATCACATTGTTTTTCGAACCTTTTGCGAATAGATTTTAATTCATCTTGGATAATACTACGCTTGTTTAGAAGGTGTTCGTAAATTGTAATTAATTCTTCTTGAACCTCCGCTTCTTTAGAAATAATTGCCATATTCTTCAGGATTGATGTGTACAATTCTAAACAATATAGCAATTAAAATTGTTTTTGTAAAGTATTGATTTTTAAATATTTGATTAATAACTATAGCTTAAGCTGAAAGTCGGACTGAATTTATTCGAAGCGCGTAAATCATTTAAGTACGTGCCTAAAACGCTAAAAGTAAATAATGGCTCATTATATTTAAATAGATTAAAATCAAAATTTAATCCTGCGCTAATAGTTTTGGGTGCTAGTGAGGCGTCATGTATATTTAGATAATCCGCTGATACTTGTCCATGAATTCGTTTTATATACGCCAGTTGTCCAATAGTCCAGTCTGGATAAAGTAGTGGTAGTCTATAATCAAATAGCAGTGTATTTTTGACTAAATAATTCGGAAGGAAAGAAAATCCATCAGGTAATGGAATATCATAATTTCCTCTAAATACGCCGCTAGCTTGCTGTATACCAAGACGTGTTTGGAAGCTGTGGTTTAAGACGATCCCTGGAAAATAGAAATTTGCTCGCAATGCCCAAGAATTATTGTCTGCATTTTCAAAGGGCATATGTCTGTAGATAAAATTAAAATTTTGTCCCCACCGTGGAGCCAAGTCCATTGTACTTAACATGGTATTTCTATTAAAGTAGGCTTGATAATTCAAAGGGAAGCGAATTTGATCCACAAAATTTCGAAGATTATTAACACTTAAATCGTAGCGTTTGATATAATACGTTCCAAAATTTACACCATACGAATACGTGATATTGCCTCTGTAAATGCTAAAAGGCAATTGAATGTCTGTGGTTACTTGATGATATCTAAAATCAAATCGTAAACTATCCTTGCCATTCGATGTCTTAGCAATTCCGAAATTCCCCGAATTTTTATACCCCACCGTGAATTTCGGGTAGTAACGTTGATAAGTTAATTCAGCCAAATAAGCATTTTTGTTAAGCTCTACTTCACGCTCGTAACCTAATTTGATACGTGTGGTGTTCAACACATCATTAGAAAGCCAGTAAATTCCTGGTTTATAATTGTCAAAACTCTCAAAATTATTCGCACTTAAAGTTAAGCTGTGAAAATTGATACTATTTTTTAATACACTATATGGTTTAATAGCTGAACTATAATCCACATCAGAACTGATCGTATCATATTGAAAGGAGTTTTGCTGTTGATAAAGCGTTCTAGCTGGTTCTAGACTAGTAGATTTAAGATCAAAATCTTCTAATTTAAGGCTGTTAACTTTGAGTCCTTTCACAGTAAAATCATTAAACCAAAGAGTTCCATTGGCATAGTATGGATTGAAAGCTCCGAATTTACTCTCAGTTATTTTAGATATTATCCCTTTTTCTAACATAAAAAGATCGTCTTTGCCAGATTGATTTGCTTTGAAAATAATATTGTCCTTAACATAGATTGGACGTTCCAACTGCAAATTTGACCACGAAAGCAACTCTTTCATAGCTTTCGTTTCTAGGTCTATTTCAATCAAATTAGTTCCTCTTTGGTCTACGGAAATGGCTACGATTTTATTTGAATTCTCGTTGAAATAAGGCTGTTGAATATGCATATTTGAAGGCAAAGCAATGCTGTCAATTTTATTTCCACTATTGGGATCTAGTATCGCAAGGGAACTCTCATTGTCTAAATTTACTTCTACACAAACCAATTTTGATAGGTCATTAGATAGGATCGGGGTGTAGAATCTACTGTCTTTCGTGAGCGTTTTTTTAACTCCTGTTAGTGTGTTATAGATGTTTATTACATTATAAGTATGCTTCGAAAAACGTGCGTCTTTGCTGTATTCATCCCAAGTTATCAGGTGATTTTTGATATGAAAATACGGCATTATTTGAGCTCCAATTTTCAAAACTTCCTCTGTTTTTTCAGGCGAATTCGGGTTGAATTTTATAATTCTTGGTGTGCGTTGGTTGTTCTTTTGAAGAGCATATACCCCGTGATTTTCGAGCTGGGGCAAGAAGTAATCTGTAGGGTATTTGTCATCAAAAGTGATGGGCTCTCCTAGGTTGCTGGTCGGATTTTCGGTCCATTTTTTCTCTAAATTTTCGATGGTATTTGTAAAAAGTTTACTCGCTTTACCGCCATAATATTTCTTCAAAGCACGCTGAAAATTGAATGGACGGAGTAATTTTCCGTTCATTTCTTCGTAGATTTTGGAGTTGATTTGCGCGTCTTTCTCATACATTTCGCTATTCATAAAATAGCCAATAGTGTAATAACTTGGAACTATATCTTTGAAAGAACCGTGTACATATTTGCTAAAACTGTATGTTTTTTGAGACTGAATATTGGTTCTTAATTCCATGTCCCAAGAGCTTAAACGTCCTCTTCCTCCCGTCGAAAATAGTGTTTCATGTACCGTTGCGTCACCTTCGTAATACCAAGATGGAAGGTTGATTCCGAAGAAAGCAAGAGCTAAAAGTTCGCCAAAAGGCTTTCTTATGTTTCCTGTCAATTTGTCAAATTGAGCGACGTGTTGCAGTTCATGGAGAGCTAAGTTGGGAAGCCATTCTTGGTTGTCCGCTAAACAAGAAGGCGTAGAAAAAAGTTCAGATTTTCGAGGTGCTAATTGCACAAAACCGTTTTGCTGTATATGATTTTGTTGTACAATTATGTTGATCTTTCTTGGTTTCTCATTCAAGTTTAATTCCGCAAATTTAATGTAGGTCTCTATTTGTTGGGCTAGGAGAGTAGCTGATTCATTAAACTCTTTAGGGAATATAAGTCTGAAATTATCCGTGTTTATTTCATTCCATTTTACTTTAAAATGGGGTTGAGAGTTGTTAAAAATTTGTGCTTTTGTTTCTTGTAAACAAATAGTTGATAGTAATATATATAAAGTATTGATTATTAATTTATTTAATACTTTGTTTTTTTTCATATTTAGTATTTGCTAATTTTATTAGTAATTTTTTGGTTTTTATATTTATTTTTTATTTATATTAAATTATATAAACAATTGATTTTGTGAAATTTATTTTGTTTTTCTTTTTGCTTGTTTTAAGTTATTTTTAATGATAATTGTGGTTTAAAGACTTCCTTTAAATTAGTCAAAAACACTCATTGAAGACGATTTACTAAAGTACATTTTTTCTACGTAAATCCTTTCAAAATCTTTTGGCATACTATTCATTTTGTACAAAAGTAGTTTCTGAGGGACTCGATTAATTATAAGGAATATTCTCTTGAAGTTTGAGTTGTAGTCCAGCACAATAAAATAGAAACGATATGACTTTTATCTGTTTTTAGTTTTGAAGGAATAAGCAGTACTCTTTAAAACTTCTCATCCATTTTGTACTGAGCATTGTTCTATATAAAAAGGATGGATTTTTTACTGACAAAATGACATTTTGACAATGTAAATCACGTTGATCGATTAACAAAAAAAGATTATATTTTTTGCGAGAAAAAAACGACTTTTGCATCAGAACTAAAGTCTGACACCAATGTAGGGAAATCATAATCGGAGGAGCAAAATGGAAGAATTGGAAATGCATGTCGCAACACTCGAGCAGCTAATTGAAGATGGAAACAATCTTGAGTTGGCGGAATATTTGAATGAGCTCAATATTTCAGATGTGGAGGAGTTGATCGACGAACTTCCAGAACATGGACCTCTATTTATCGAAACCCTAGATTTGAACCGCGCTGTAAATGTATTTCGGATTTTAGATTTCCCCACCCAAGAACGTATCCTTAAAAAGATTTCTGCCAATAAAGTTCGTGAGATTTTGAACACGATGCCGCCCGATGACCGTACTTCATTTTTCGGTGAATTGAAAGGCGATGTGGTGAAACGTTTGATCACTTTATTGACACCAGAAGAGCGTAAGGAAGCGCTTTCACTTTTGGGGTATCCAGAGGATAGTGTCGGACGTCTGATGACACCTGATTACATTACTGTAAAAGAGCATTGGACGATCAACAGAATTTTGGATCATATTCGTCGATATGGTGGAGCTTCTGAGACGATTGATGTATTATATGTCATCGATTCAGATGGTCGATTGATCGACGATATTCGAATCAAAGATATCCTTTTGGCGGAGCCAGAATCACAAGTTGGAGAGTTAATTGATAATCGACTGATTTCTCTAAATGCAAATGACCCGCAAGAAGAAGCAGTCACGGTGTTCCGGATGAATAATCGTGTGGCACTTCCTGTTGTTGACGAGCAAGGTATCATGCTAGGAATCGTTACGATTGATGATATCCTTTGGGTAGCAAACGAAGAGTATACTGAAGACATGCAACGCTTCGGGGGTACGGAGGCTTTGGATGAGCCATATTTGGATGTTACTATCATGCACTTGGTGAAAAAACGTGCAGGTTGGTTAATTGTTCTTTTTCTTGGTCAATTATTGACAACAACGGTTATTGATCATTTTGAGTCCCAATTGGCGAGCGCTATTGTATTATTTGCCTTAATGCCATTGATAATGTCAAGTGGAGGTAATAGTGGCTCACAAGCTTCGACATTGATTATTCAAGCTATGGCTATGGGGGAAGTCACTCTTACGGACTGGTGGCGTGTAATGCGTAGGGAATTTTTATCAGGAACTATTCTTGGATTAATCTTAGGTACTCTGGGGTTCATACGAATTGGCACGTGGCAACTTTTTTCAGCATATTATGGCGAGCACTGGGTACTTATTGGGTTAGTAATTAGTTTCTCCCTAATAGGTGTAGTACTTTGGGGATCGGTTGTCGGATCTATGCTTCCCTTCCTTTTGCGTAAGCTAGGAGCGGATCCCGCGAGTTCTTCTGCACCATTTGTATCTACATTGGTAGACGTAACAGGGCTACTTATATACTTTACATTCGCCACATTGCTTTTAAAAGGTGTTTTGTTGTAAAATATTCTTATTGGGAATGAATGAGTTGTAAAAAACCTTAAAAAAATGTTTGGAGAACTCTTAAAATCTTCCGATAATTGCATCACCGAAACGGAAACGAAGTAGGTTAAATTCTTCCTTAGCTCAGCTGGTTAGAGCATCTGACTGTTAATCAGAGGGTCCTTGGTTCGAGCCCAAGAGGGAGAGCAAAAAAAGTCCAATGTCGTTAGGACTTTCAAGTGTGAAAACTTGACATAATGATTTAACCAGAAACTGTAAAGTTTCAAATTCTTCCTTAGCTCAGCTGGTTAGAGCATCTGACTGTTAATCAGAGGGTCCTTGGTTCGAGCCCAAGAGGAAGAGCAAAATTAAAGCCTTCAATTTTTTGAAGGCTTTTTGCTTTATAATCTTTTCTTTCCAAAATTCTATACTTTATGTTTATTGCGGTATTCTTTAGGCGATATAAGCATTTGCTTTTTGAATAAGCGTGAAAAATAATAAGGGTCGTCTATTCCAATTTTTTTGCAAATTTCTTTTATCGTTAGTTTAGAAAAATAAAGGTATTGGCAGGATAGTTGAATTTTTAATCTTAAAAAATATTGAATAGGTGAATATCCCGTTTGCTCACGGAAGAGTTGTGAATAATGCGTGACTGAATAATTCGTCAAATTAGCTAATTCTTTAATCGAGATTTTCTGGTCCACATTTTCTTTCATATAGGTGATGGATTGATGTATGCTATTTTTTTCGTCTTCTGTGTCATTCCTGCTTTTATATATAAAAGAAGAAATTAACTGTATTAATTGCATGTGTAATAACTCCATTTTATATGCTGTTAAATCGTGTTCAGTTAAATCCATTAAATCCTCCAACAACTTAATTCTAATTGGATCGTATGGTATTTCTATTACGGGATCTAAAAACTCTTCTTTGTAACGCTGGTATAAGGAGTCGCTGTATGCCCCTGTAAAGTGAATCCAATATATACTCCAGGGATTCTTAAGAGAGCTTCCGTATTTGTGTATGCTGTGTTTAGGTAAGATGATGTACGTATTTGCTTTCAGCGAATGAGATTCTTTTTCCAAATTGATGTAACCTTCGCCTTCGGTGCAATATAATAGAATGTATTCTTCGCTTCCTTTTGGGCGAAATCTTTCGTGAGCCAAAGCTTTAGGATATAAACCAATGGCGGTCAAGTATAAATTTTGAGCAAGTATATTTGCCTGCAGATTAGAAATCTCATGAGGTGATAATACATGCATCTTCTGTCCAATAAATCCTTCCGCTATCTTAATACTTGAATTCTTGGTTTTGTCCATTTTTCGTTTATTCTTGGTTGTTTTTTATGGGTTTTATCGTAAGATAGTACATTAATTTCTTTTTTTTATCTATTTATTTTAAGATAATAACCACCTAATTTTACTTAACCAATTATAAACTTATACTACTTATGGAAAACGCGACATACAACAATAAGTATATCCTGGCTATATCTTTTATATCTGCGCTGGGGGGATATCTTTTCGGATTTGATTTTGCCGTAATTTCTGGTGCCTTACCTTTTCTGCGAATTGTATTTGAATTGGATGCCTGGTGGGAAGGTTTTCTAACGGGATCATTAGCGTTAGGTTGTATTGTAGGCTGTTTGGTTGCTGGAAAATTATCTGATTCCTATGGGCGTAAATTTGGACTATTTGGTGCAGCCTTGATATTTGCGATTTCCTCGTTCGGAATGGCTATAGCACCTCAGCTTGAAACTTTTGTGGTAATGCGCTTTCTTTCGGGCATAGGTGTGGGCATGGCTTCGATGTTAAGTCCAATTTATATTGCTGAAATATCACCCCCACAGGTCAGAGGGCGAAATGTTGCTATCAATCAATTAACGATCGTAATAGGGATTTTAATTACTAATCTCGTGAATTATAAACTCTCCAGTCTCGGAGAAGATTCATGGCGTTGGATGTTTGGGCTTGGTGTGGTTCCTTCCTTGTTGTTTTTGATTGGCATCGTTTGGTTGCCCGAAAGTCCGCGATGGCTGATTGCTAAAGGTAGGTTAAAAGAAGCTAGAGCTGTATTGCTTCGATTTGGTAATTCTGCGGTGGTTGAAAAAACAGTGGATGAAGTGGCAAATTCTAATAAAGAAACTTCGCCTATATCATTTAAGGAAGTTTTGCACAAAAGTGTTCGTCCTGCAGTGGTGATTGGTGTGACTTTGGCGATCTTTCAACAATTCTGCGGGATCAATGTGGTGTTCAATTATACCTCAACCATTTTTAAGAGCATAGGCGCCTCATTGGATCAACAACTCTTTGAAACGGTGTCCATAGGAATCGTAAACTTATTGTTTACGCTAGTAGCAATGTGGCAAGTAGATAAATTGGGTAGAAGGCCATTGATGCTAATTGGGTCGTTAGGATTGGCTATCACATATGTTGTGTTAGCATTTCTACTGCAAAATCAAATTAGTTCTGCTTTGGTTTCCATTTTTGTGCTTTTGTCTATAAGTGTGTACGCCACCTCTCTTGCGCCTGTAACATGGGTATTAATTTCTGAAATATTTCCAAATCGGGTAAGAGGTATGGCTACTTCGTTAGCTATGGTAGCACTTTGGTCAGCCTATTTTATATTGGTTTTCACCTTCCCGATACTAGCCGAAAAATTAGGTACATATGGACCATTTTATCTGTATGCTGGAATTTGTGTGTTAGGTTTTGTATTTGTATTGCGCAAAGTCAAAGAGACCAAAGGACAGACACTAGAGGAATTAGAAGGAAATTTTAGACATTAAGCCAGAGACTATATATTATGGAAAATGCTGTAAATATTTGGATAGAAAATATTGTAATTCCGACTTATGGGGTTGGAGCGCCTGACAAAAATCCAATGTTCTTTGAGAAAAGAGTGTATCAAGGAAGTTCGGGAGTCGTATATCCTAATCCTGTGATTGAAAAGATAGAAGATGTAAAAGAAGATAAAACTTACATAGGGTTATTTTTAGAAAATAAGTTTCTAAAAATTCTTGTACTCCCTGAGTTGGGTGGACGCGTGCAGATGGCGTACGACAAAATTCGGAATAGGCATTTCATTTATTACAATCAAGTAATCAAACCAGCACTGGTTGGTCTTGCGGGTCCATGGATTTCGGGGGGTATTGAATTCAATTGGCCCCAGCACCATAGACCTTCTACATTTCAGCCTATCGATTATGATATTGAAATCAATGAAGATGGAAGCAAGACCGTGTGGGTTAATGAAATTGAGCAAATGTTTGGGACAAAGGGCATGGCTGGTTTTACGCTTTATCCAGACAAGGCTTATTTAGAGATTAAGGCACAATTGTACAATCGCACGCCTATTCCACAAACATTTTTGTGGTGGGCAAATCCCGCAGTAAAAGTGAATGACGACTATCAATCCGTATTTCCGCCCGATGTCAATGCTGTATTTGATCATGGAAAGCGTGATGTTTCTGATTTTCCTATTGCGACTGGGGTGTATTACAAAGTAGACTATTCGGCAGGTGCGGATATTTCGCGCTACAAAAATATTCCCGTCCCAACGTCCTATATGGCCATCAATTCGAAATATGATTTTATGGGTGGCTATGAGCACGATACTAAAGCCGGTGTGTTGCATGTGGCAAATCATCATGTAAGTCCGGGAAAGAAACAGTGGACTTGGGGAAATGGTGATTTTGGGATTGCGTGGGATAGAAATTTGACAGATGAGGATGGTCCATATATCGAACTAATGACGGGAATGTATACGGACAATCAGCCTGATTTTAGTTGGCTAAATCCGTATGAAGAGAAAACTTTTACGCAGTATTTTTTGCCTTATGCCGAATTAGGATTAGTAAAAAATGCTACAAAAGACCTCTTGTTGAATGTCGAATTAAATAATCAGCAAGCTAAAATAAAAGTTTATGCGACTTCAGCATTTGAAAATCTGACGCTTCAATTTTTTATTGATGAGAATCTGTTTCATGAAGAAAATTTTAATGTCAATCCTGAGCAGGTATTTTCTTCTCAATTTGAGTTGCGCCAGAATCTAGACCTATCCCAATATTCTGTCAAAATCAGTAATACGCAAAAGGTTTTGTTGGAATATAAATATGATGTTAATGCTATATCTAATGAATTACCTTCTCCAGCAAAGGCAGCCTTGAAACCTTCGGATGTTGAAAATAATGAACAGCTCTATCTTACAGGATTACACCTGGAACAATATCGTCATGCGACTTACAATCCAATAGATTATTACCAAGAGGCATTGGATCGCGATCCAAAGGATGTACGTTGTAATAATGCTACGGGTTTGTGGTATCTACGAAGAGGGAAATTTGAAACCTCTATTCCTTATTTCGAAAAAGCTATTGAAACTTTAATTTCTCGTAATCCAAATCCGTATGACAGTGAACCTTATTACAATATTGGCATAGCTTGTAAAGCTATAGGGAATTTACAAAAAGGGTATGACTCATTCTATAAAGCTATTTGGACTAGCCAGTGGCAAGATGTAGGATTCTTCTCTCTAGCGCAGATTGATATTAGTAACGAAAAATATGAAGAAGCATTGGATCACATTTCCAAATCGCTGGATAGAAATGCTAATAACGGCAAGGCGTATGTGCTCAAATCTTTTGTACTACGAAAATTAAATCGTCTACAAGAAGCCTTGTTGGTTTTGGATGAAGCACTTCGTAGAGATCGTTTTAATTTGGGTGCGCTGTTCGAAAAGATGAATGTACTTGCTGCGCAAAATAAAACTCAGGAATCACAACGTTGTCGAGACAAAATTATCACCTTGTCACGAAATAAAGGGAATAATATGCTTGCCTATGCTAGAGATTATGCGGATGCTGGATTGTATGCAGAAGCTATGAACTTCATTGGATTGCTAGATTCGGAAAGTCGTACGCCTATGACCGAATATTATCTTGCATATTATGCCGGAAAGTTGGGTGATAATGAATTAAGAAATTTTTATTTGAATAATGCTTTTAAACAAGATTCTTATTTGTGTTTTCCAAATGATGTAAACGATATTGCTGTTCTTGAAAATGCTATACAACATAATAATCAGGATCATTTAGCACCTTATTATTTGGGTAATCTTTGGTACGATAAAAGGCAATATGAGGATGCAATTTTTAATTGGGAAGAGTCTGTAAAGATTTGTTCTGCTTTTCCTACAGCTTATCGTAATCTCGGTATCGCTTACTTTAATAAAAGAGGAAATCAAGAAAAGGCGATTGAATTTTATGAGAAAGCTTTTGCTTTAGATAAGTATGATGCGCGTGTATTAATGGAATTGCATCAATTGTACAAGCGTGTGAATAGAAGCCCAAGCGAAAGATTGCAACTTTTGGAAAATGAATTCAATGTTGTAATGGAACGTGACGATCTGTATTTGGAATATCTTTCATTACATAATTTTTTAGGTGATTCTAAGAAAGCATATTCGCTCATTATGGCTCGAAAATTCCATCCTTGGGAAGGTGGAGAAGGAAAAGTCACGGCTGAATATGTCAATGCGTTGGTTGAAATGGCGAAATCAGCTATTAAAAATAATCAATACACAGTAGCTTTGGGCCTTTTAGGCAAAACACAAAACTTCCCGGAAAATCTTGGTGAAGGTAAATTATACGGGACGCATGATAATGATGTGTTTTATTGGATGGGAAAAGCATTCGAAGGCTTGAATGAAGAATCGCTTGCCAAAGAAAATTTCACAAGAGCAACTTTAGGATTGCGTGAGCCTTCTGCAGCTGTTTTTTATAATGATCAGCAACCTGACAAAATATTTTATCAAGGACTTGCGCTACATGCTTTAGGAGAAAAGAGCGAAGCTCAAGTAGTTTTTTCTAATCTAATTAATTACGGAGAGCAACATATGCAGGACGTCGTTGAAATAGATTATTTTGCCGTATCGTTGCCGAATATGATGACTTTTGACGATGATTTGAATTTGAGAAACAAAATACATTGTTTGTATATTCTTGGATTAGGGCAATTGGGTTTAGGTCAGATTCAAGAAGCAAAAGCATCGTTTGGAGAAGTTCTAATGTTGGATCAGCAACACTTCGGAGCAAAGATTCATATGGCTATGGCAAACGAATATGCATAAACATTAGCCCTTTCATCTGAAAGGTTATGTGTTTTTAAGTTATGTTTGAAACGTATAATCATTTATATTGTCCAAAGGTCGGATTAATTATATTGATGATGCCGTCAACTTTATTTAAGTTTGTTATTATAAGCTGTCTATGTTTAAAGAGGGATTTTTATTCTTAGGAATTTTATAGTGCTTGTTTTTTAATGGTGTTAAAATATTGAATAATGATTGATTTAAAGATAATCTAGGGCCAAATAAATGATAAAATCACATTATATGTTTTTGGATACGGAAGCTTCCGGAGAACCGGTAAGATGGGATGTGTCTTCAGTAGACGGAAGTGACTGGCCCTATTTGGTGCAGATTTCTTGGGTAATCTATACTCTTGATGGAAATGAAATCAAGCGGGAAAAACTTTATATTGACGAACAGGATTTTAAAAGCACTTCTTCGGCACTAAAAATTCACAAGATTACGGATCGATTTCGGCAGCAAAATGGTTTTTCACGCCAAGAAGTGTTGAATCGGCTTCTATTTGATTTACAGAAGTACGATCCTTTATTGATTTGCCACTTTTTGAAATTTGACCTTAACTTACTCAAAGTGGAGTTGCGCCGAGCAAAGATTGATTATGATCTAAATCAAATTCCAGCATTCTGTACGATGTTAGCAACAAAATATCTTGCTGGAACACCACACGCGAGACCTCTTCATTTGTCTCAATTATATGCCGTACTTTTCTATAAATCCCTCCAAAATTATCACGACGCTTTATGTGATACCTTAGCGACTGCAGAATGTTTTTTCGAACTTTTCAAAAGTGGATATATAACCGAAAAGACAATTTTGGATCAGATTAAGGAAAGAAAAATAGGTTATGATCATATAAAAGTAGTTTCAAAATAACCCTTTTACGATGAACCGAGTAGAATTTCTAAAAAATATTCCTCCATTTAATTTGCTGTCACTGGAAGTACTTGCTGACTTTGCGGATCTTTTTACTGAAACAAAATATAGCAAAGATACCTTGATTTATCAACAGGAAATCACCAAAATGAAAGGTGTTGATGTCATTGTTAAGGGAAAATACGAGTCTTTTTTTTACGATAAGGAGCATAATAAACGATTGCCCGAATCACATGGCGAAGGCTTTTGTTATGGAGGTATATCCATACTTTTGAACAGAAAGAAATCGTTGCGTACTGTTATTGCTACTAAGGGCACGGTAGTTCTTTCATTAAAACGAAAGTATTTTGCTGGGCTTTGTCAGTCTAACGATGCCTTTTTTCAATATTTCACTGCTGAATATGGACGTCTAATGGCGGATGATGATTTTGCTCATTTTACTAAGGCTCCCCCTTCCTTTGAACAGAGCTATATCGCCGCCGAACAGTTATATTCAAGACGGATAGAAAGTGTAGATGCCCAAGATATATTGTATTGTGATGAACATACGCCAGCATGGCAAGCGGCAACGCTTATGGCGGATCATAAAAGAAGTTGTATCATCGTTCGTAATGGAGCTGGACAGGCAGTCGGGTTTATTACAGATATTACATTGCGAGACAAAATAGTAGCGCAACCTGGATTTGATAACACTGTTGCAGCAAAGGAAATTATGGACACCCCAGTGGTGACCATAGATAATCAGGCTTATGTGTATGAAGCGATACTGATGATGTTTCGTTCGAAGACCCGCTATCTCTTGGTTGATAACAAAGGTACGCTCGAAGGAATTATTAGTAGAAACCGTCTACTTAGTGAACAAGCACAATCTCCGTTAGTTTTTATTCAATCGGTAAAGTTGGCATTATCGGTAGATGAGCTAAAAGGTAAATGGGATAATGTGCCTCATATGATCAAGCAATTGGTTGGGAGAGGAGTCAATGCCGAGATCGTTAACCAAATCATTACATCCATAGCGGACACTATCTTGATCAAGATAATAGAAAATGTAATAGCTGAGATTGGCAAGCCTCCCGCTAAATTTGTCTTTATGGTGCTGGGGAGTGAAGGCCGAAAGGAACAGACTTTAAAAACGGATCAAGACAACGCGATTATTTATGAAGACAAGGCTAATGAGCACCGTGAGGAAGTGAGAGCCTATTTTCTTAAGTTCGCTGATATGGTGTCAGGGCATCTGGATTTTGTTGGATTCAGCTTCTGTAGTGGCGGGTTTATGGCCAAAAATCCAAAATGGACCCATTCTTTGTCACATTGGAAAAATAACTATGAGCTATGGCTACAAGAATCTGTTCCCGAAACAAGTATTAAATTTTCGACTTTCTTCGACTGTCGTTACATTTATGGTGATCCGACAATCATGGATGAGCTTCATGAATTTCTGGATGAAAAATTAAAACAACCCTTAGAAAAGTTGTTTTTCCAGATGGCAAAGAATGCTTTGCAATATCAACCTCCGCTGACATCATTCCTCAAGAACATACGCACTATAAACGTAGGAGACCGGGAAGTGTTTGATATAAAAAAAGCAATGACACCGATCGTGGATTTGGTACGTGTATATGCATTAAAACATCGTATTTTCAAGGTGAATACAGGAGAAAGGATAAAAGCACTTCAAAAAAATGACGTTTTTTCGGAGTCCGCTGCGCACGAACTCCTTCATTCGTATTATTATCTGATGGCATTGCGTTTGAAAAAGCAGGCTAATGACATTATTCAAGATAATTCAGAACCTAACAACTTTATCGACCCAACTAGTTTAACAAAAATCGAACAGGTAACACTTAAAGAGATTTTCAAGACTATAGAGGGTTTTCAATCACGTATACGTGTTGAGTTTACTAAAGAGCTTTTTTAATAGTTATTGATGATAATGTACTGTGCTTGTACGATAGGCTATTTTGAATAATTAACTAGTGAGGACTTTATAGTTTCCCACGTCATTTCGACCGAATGGGGGAAATCTAATCGTATAATTCATACTGTACGTCAAAGTAAAACACTAGATTTCTCCTATCGTCGAAATGACGTATTTCTAATCACGATTTTACCTCAAACGTAATCTCGTTGATTAATAAAAATAAAGAAAAAAGCTTTCAGATTCTATCCGAAAGCTTTTCTAAGTTTTATTCCCAACGCCAAGCGAGGATTCTCATTTTCTTTTGGCCTTGCTCCATTTCGATGATTTCGATTTGAGCAGCTTTGTGATATTCCAAAACAGAAATCAATGGCTTTAAGTTATCTTTGCTTGAAACCAAAGAAGTGGTCCATTTAATCTGTTTTTTGTATTTCTGACTGTCGTAGATTAATTGGGTGATAAATGCTTTTTCACCTCCTGGACACCAAAGTTCATTTGGAAGACCTGCGAAATTTTGAACAGTAGGGGCTTCCGTACCTTTTTTCAGGTTTTGGAATTTCTTTGTGCTCTTTGTCCAGTTATCTTCTCTTGATTTGAAAAATGGAGGATTACACATTATCGCATCAAATTTATCTTCTGGAAAGATAATTCCGTCTAAAATCTTCTCACGATCATCCTGAAAACGTAATTTGATTTTTTTCTTCAACCAAATATTCTTGTTGACATTCACTTCTGCTTGATGCACAGATGCGCGGTCAATTTCAGTTCCTACAAAATCCCAATTGTACTCTTGCGCACCAATAACAGGATAGATAATGCTTGAACCTGTTCCGATATCTAATATTTTAACTTCTTTTCCTGTCGGAATAGTTCCATTATTAGTCGTTGCTAATAAATCCGCTAAATGATGGATATAATCCGCTCTTCCTGGTACAGCAGGGCAAAGACTGTTTGGCGTCGGTTGCCAGTATTTTAATTTATAATCTGCGATTAATAATGCTTTATTCAGTTCCAAAACGGATTTTGGATTCGAAAAGTCGATAGTATCTTTTTGATTGTTTTGAATGATATGACTGCTTAATCCTTTGTATGCGGATTTTAATTTTTTTAAGTCGTAACCATTTAAGTGCTTATTTCTATTATGCATTCTTATTTATTTGCTCTTAAAGGTCAAAGGTACAGCTTTAGATTTACAAACAGTCGATTTCTATATTTAATCTAATAGTCGTAAGATTTATTTGAATATTGATTATTTTTAATTGAATAAAAGTTATCAATTAATAAATTTTTATTTAATTACAAGTTGTCTTTGTTTTTTATGGAGGAAAAGAAAAATATCCAATCAATTTCGGATTTTATCACTGCAGTTAAGGGGTTTCAAAAATTAACATATCCCTATCAATATAGCCTGTGGTTTAGAGCAGAATCAACCAAATACGAGAAAACACATTTAATCCCAAGTATATTTAGAGAATATGTAATTCCGCCTGTTTCTTGCCATGATTTTGGTGTAAAAGAAGATAATCTAATTTCGACATTCAAGAATGAAGCATATCCTTTTTTGGTTAAACATCAATTAACTAATCATGTAAATGGAATTTATTTTCTAATGCAACATTATGGAATTGAAACTCGATTGTTAGATTGGACTGATAATGCGCTAATTTCACTATTTTTTGCGGTTGAGAATGAAAATTTAGAACATGATATTTTTATATGGGTGTTAGATGCTTATAAGTTGAATTTCTTTACACAAAAACTTTATGAAGGGTCTAATCATAAATATGGATTTTTATATAATTCATTTGATAAAGATATAATTGTTGAGTCTTATTTACATTCAAGGCAGACTTTTAAGATACCTAGTAAAAACGATCGCACAAAATATCCAATTGCATTAAAACCTTTTTATATTGATGAGAGACTAAAAAATCAAAACTCTAGTTTTACCCTTTTTGGTCATGATATGGATGGACTAAAAATCACCCAAATAAAATTGATTTTCTTAATCAAATTGTAATTCCAAAAGAGGCTTTAAGAGGCTTTGAAAAGCATAAAAAGAGATTTATATAATATGGGATTTCTTATGATTCAATATACCCAGGTTTAGAAGGTATTTCAAAAAAAATAATGTATGCGATAAATAATTCGATTATCTAACGCTAAGCCTTTTCATTTTTCATATCCTTCATTATTTGGTTAAATAATTCGTAAATTTGCACCTCGCGGATTTTAGTCGATATGCAATGTATTTGTACGCATTGTAGCTAAAGTCAGCTTTACTAAATTCAAAATTTTAAATCATAATTGTAGATGATTAACATTACACTCCCTGACGGTTCAGTACGTCAGTTTGAAAAAGGGACAACAGCGATGCAAGTGGCGTTGTCTATTTCTGAAGGATTAGCTAGAAATGTTTTAGCTGCTGAGGTAAACGGTGAAGTATGGGATGCTTCACGTGCAATTGAACAAGATTCGACTGTTAAATTGTTAACCTGGAATGACGACAAAGGTAAATCTACCTTTTGGCACTCTTCTGCTCACTTATTAGCTGAAGCTTTGGAGGCACTTTATCCAGGTATCAAATTTGGTATTGGTCCAGCTATCGAAACCGGTTTCTACTACGATGTAGACTTTGGCGATAGAGAATTCTCATCGGATGACTTCAAACAAATTGAAGACAAGATGTTGGAATTGGCGAAGCAAAAAGAAGTGTTTGAGCGTAGAGCAGTTTCCAAAGAGGAAGCATTAGACTATTTCACAGAAAAAGGTGATGAGTACAAATTGGATTTGATCAAAGATCTAGAAGATGGCTCTATCACATTCTATTCACAAGGGAATTTCACGGATTTGTGCCGTGGTCCACATATTCCAAACACAGGATTCATCAAAGCTATCAAATTAACAAATGTAGCTGGTGCGTACTGGAGAGGAGATGAGTCACACAAACAGTTGACTCGTATCTATGGGGTGACATTCCCTAAAGCTTCTGAATTGACAGATTACTTGAAATTCATTGAAGAGGCGAAGAAACGTGATCACCGTAAGTTGGGTAAAGAATTGGAATTATTTGCTTTCTCTGAAAAAGTAGGAGCAGGTTTGCCATTGTGGTTGCCAAAAGGAACGGCTTTACGTCAAAAGTTGCAAGACTTTTTGCAAAAAGCACAGTTGAAAGCAGGGTATGAGCCTGTTATCACACCGCATATCGGTAACAAAAATTTGTATATTACTTCGGGTCACTACGAGAAATATGGTGCAGATGCGTTTCAACCGATTCATACACCTGTAGAAGGTGAAGAATTCTTCTTGAAACCAATGAACTGTCCACACCACTGTGAGATTTACAAAACAAAACCTCGTTCGTACAAAGACTTGCCGGTTCGTTTTGCGGAATTTGGTACAGTATACCGTTATGAGCAATCCGGTGAGTTGCATGGATTGACACGTGTTCGTGGGTTTACACAAGATGATGCGCACTTATTCTGTCGTCCTGACCAAGTAAAAGACGAGTTCAAAAAAGTAATTGATTTAGTATTATACGTTTTCGGTGCCTTAGGTTTCGAAGATTTTACAGCACAAGTGTCGCTAAGAGATCCAGAGAACCGTTCTAAGTATATTGGTTCGGATGAAAACTGGGCTTTAGCTGAATCAGCGATCATTGAAGCTGCTGCAGAAAAAGGTTTGAACACAGTGGTAGAATACGGTGAAGCGGCATTCTACGGTCCTAAATTGGACTTCATGGTGAAAGATGCGTTGGGACGTAAATGGCAGTTGGGTACAATCCAAGTAGATTACAATTTGCCTGAGCGTTTCGAATTAGAATACACTGGTTCGGATAATCAAAAACACCGTCCTGTGATGATTCACCGTGCACCATTCGGATCATTAGAAAGATTTGTTGCGGTATTGATCGAGCACTGTGGTGGTCAGTTTCCATTATGGCTTGCGCCTGAGCAATTTATCGTCTTGCCTGTGTCAGAAAAATACGAAGAATATGCTCAAAATCTTTTAGATTCGCTAAATAATTCCGATATTCGCGGTCTGATCGATCTTAGAGACGAGAAGGTAGGACGCAAAATCCGTGACGCCGAAGTTAAGAAATTGCCTTATATGTTGATTGTAGGGGAAAAAGAGATGGAAAGTGGCACAATTTCTGTTCGTAAACACGGGTCAGTGGATTTAGGTTCTATGACAGCAGAAGAATTTAGAGATTTATTAATAAAAGAAATAACCGTTTAAAAATTTAAACATTTGGCATTAAAACGACCTAGTGGTCCAAGACCACCAATGAGAAAGAAAGAACCAGAGCATCGTATAAATGAATTTATACGTGTGCCTGAAGTACGTTTAGTGGGTGATAATGTTGAGCCAGGAGTGTATCCTACGCGTAAAGCATTGGAATTGGCTGATGAGTTGGAGTTAGATTTAGTAGAGATTTCGCCAAATGCTGTACCGCCTGTTTGTAAAATTGTGGATTATAGTAAATTCATTTACGAACAAAAGAAAAAACAAAAGGAAATCAAAGCGAACGCGAAGCAAACGATTATTAAGGAGATCCGTTTCGGACCTAATACAAGTGAGCACGATTTTGATTTCAAATTAAAGCATGCTATGCGCTTCCTAGAGGCAGGTGAGAAAGTACGTGCTTACGTTCACTTCAAAGGTCGTGCTATCGTATTCAAAGAGCAAGGTGAAATCTTGTTGTTACGTTTTGCACAGGCATTGGAAGATTATGGTAAAGTGGAATTGTTACCAAAATTGGAAGGTAAACGTATGTTCTTGACTTTGGCTCCTAAAGGAACGAAAAAGTAAAAAAAGATATTCTAACAGATTGATATAAAATAATAAGTATTATGCCAAAAGTTAAAACCAATTCCAGCGCAAAGAAACGTTTCAAATTGACTGGAACAGGTAAAATCAAAAGAAAAAGTGCTTTCAAAAGCCACATTTTGACTAAGAAAACTACGAAACAAAAACGTAACTTGACTCACACAGCATTAGTTTCTGATGGTGATACAGGTAACGTAAAACGCATGTTAGCGATTGGTAAATAATCGTTTTCAGCACAATTAACAATATTTTATAACCGGGTATCGGGTCGTAAGCTAGTTGAGATACACAGCGCCTCATACCAAATTTAATTTTTAAAAATATGCCACGTTCGGTTAACGCAGTTGCTTCGAGAAGAAGAAGAAAAAGAATCATGAAATTAGCTAAAGGCTATTTCGGTTCACGTAGCAAAGTATATACTATTGCTAAAAATACAGTAGAAAAAGGTTTACAATACGCTTACCGCGACCGTAAAACCAAAAAACGCGAGTTTAGAGCTTTATGGATTCAACGTATCAACGCGGGTGCTCGTCAACACGGAATTTCATATTCTCAATTGATCGGTAAATTAAACGCTAAAAACATTGGCTTAAACCGTAAGGTATTAGCTGACTTAGCTTTAAACAACCCAGCTGCTTTCAAAGCAGTTATTGATGCAGTAAAATAATTTAGTTTTTAAACCGCTATCAATTTGTTAGATATAAAAGGGAACTCGTGAGAGTTCCCTTTC
>NZ_JAAKGQ010000052.1:0-25095 GCF_011043515.1 Sphingobacterium sp. SGL-16
ATTTGTTTCTCCTTATTTTTTATATGTGGCTGAGCATTTCTGGGTTTCTTCTACTTTGCAGCGTATTAAAGTACATCCTGTTTCTTTTAGCTGTTGTGGTGCTATGACTTCCACCAAATGTTGTGCGATATTTTCAGCTGTTGGGTTAAAAGGAACAATCACTAAACTTTCTTCGGATAATTTTTGCAATTCTCCCAATAAGGGGTCTTTCTCCCAAATTAAAAACTTGTGATCGTAATGATCTTCTAACCACATACACAATTTCTCTTTGATTACTGAGAAATCCAATACACGTCCAACTTCATCCAAAGCTTCTGCTGCAACTTCAAAATGTATTCTATAATTGTGACCGTGAAGAAATCTACATTTTCCTTCGTGACCAACCACCCTATGTCCACATGAAATGTCGTGATATCGTTCTGCTGTAATCATGCGACAAATATAGTGTTATTTTATCAATCGCTCTTGAAGCTGTTCGATATTGTCCACCGTGAGTTGTTGCATGACTTGATAAAGCTGCGCCTTAAACATAGTGATAGTATGGTCACCGCCATCCTCGCCAAGAGCCCCAACACCATACATAAAAGGTCTTCCCATAAAATTAAAGTCAGAACCTACTGCATACGCTCGTGCCAAATCCACTCCCGAACGGATACCGCCATCCATCATAATCTTTAGTTTACTTTTGTAAGATAGATTTAATGCTAATTTCATTAATGATACGATAGAAGATTCACCAGCATCCACTTGTCTTCCGCCATGATTAGAAACTATTACTCCATCTACGCCGAGCTGAATGGAAGCTTCCATATCTTCTTCCGTGGCTATTCCTTTCAATACTAATGGACCTTGCCAAATGTCCCGAATCGCTTTTACCTTTTCCATATTGACTTTGCCTGTAAAAGTTCTATTCATAAACTGTCCAAGTTGAGTTAAATCCAGCCCTTTTTCCATGTAAGGTTTTAACGTTGCAAAAGATGGAATACCGTTCTTTAATGTTTGAATACCCCAAGTTGGACATTTTAATGCTTGAAAAATATTGGCAATATTCATTTTTGGAGGCATCGAAAGACCGCTTTTTATTTCTCTATAGCGTAGTCCAAATGACGGAACATCTACCAATACCACCAGTACTGGACACTCAACAGCTTTTAGTCTATTTAAGATGTCATCTCGTAACCTATCTTCTGTAGGATGATACAATTGAAACCATGCTTTGCCTTCAGACACTTCGGCAATACGTTCAATGCTGGAAGTCGATACTGTACTTAGCGTATAAGGTATATCATGTTTAGCAGCAGCTTTAGCAAGTATCTCAGGTGCATTAGGCCACATCAATCCTTGTAGACCGATAGGTGAAACACCAAATGGTGCACTATATTTTCTGCCGAATAATTCTACCGACATATCAATATCTTGTCCTACACGTAAATATTGAGGCTTCAATAAAATATTATCAAAGTCATTTTCGTTTCGAAATAGATTCAATTCTTCATTACAACCACCATCTAAGTAATCAAACGCAAATTTTGGAATTCTTGATTTTGCTTTCTTACGTAAATCAGCGACAGAAGGGTATAAGGTATTGTATTTAAAAATTGGCTTTGCAGACATTGGTTAAATTTTTTACTTACAAAGATAAGTTAAAAATTTGAGCTAGCCATCCTGACCTGTGATGAAATTATGGGGTCATCTTTGCATGAACGGGTTTACCATTTTTATCTGTGCCATAAAATAAAATGTATTCTGCTTCGGTTTGAAGACCTGAAGTTCCATCCTTCAGTTTGATAAATAACCTATTGATATGCATATATTGACCCGAAATAATGCCTTCTACGTAGGGTTTATTCTGCTTATCAAGTTTTAAATGGAGCTTTTGACCAGGATAAGAAACCAATTCAATTTGGAAGTGATTATTTCCAAGTTTTTCTGTTTTCACACCATAAGCGTAGCGACGTTGAATATTAGTTAAGGGCTTTATTTCCCCATTTCGATCAAATAATTGCCTCGAAGTTTTGATAGGTTCATTATCATTGAGCTTATTCGTGGCAGAATAATTTGGCTGATAAATAAAGGTGTTTTTACCTCGGCTATGCTGAATATAGAAGAGTATATCTTTGACAGTAGGCTTTGGGTAGCCTTCTTGGGCGTGAGAAAAGAAACTATTAAAAAGGATTAAGAATAAAAATGTCAGCTTCTTCATCATATTTCTACTTATTAGCAAATAACAGAATAATATACAAAGTCCTGTCAAAATTTTCAATATATTTTGAATTTCGTTTAAATGGGAATGATTATGATTAGTGGGAGATAAAAAAAGTATCCAAAATAAAAAGGTTATTGAAGTCGGATTAAATAAACAAAGTCACTTATTCAAGTGACTTTTGTTTATTTGTAAAATGTAATCAGGATTAAGGGCGATTTCCACCCATAAATTTGGATATTAACCAAATAATCAATGCGATTACAATTACGACTATAATAATGCCAGACCACATGCCAGCTTTAAATATTCCACCGATTACTTCACAACTTGATAATAAAGTAATAACGGATAATATTGTTGCAAATAAACCTATTCTTTTCATAATTGATGTCCCTTTTATTGTAGAACAAGTTAAAGGCTAGGTTGTTTGAGTGGATTTTAGATTTTTAATCTTATACACTACAATAGTAATATTAGTGCTTATATAAAATTAATGCTGGTATAATAAATAAAACTGGATGAACTTCAAATATGTGTGTTCTTTTAAAACAATAGTCATGATTGTAAGCATTCATCTCGGGAACATATATAGTTCTTGATGAGCTTTCTGTTTTGTAACCTAATATTTCTAATATTATGTATAGTATAGAAATTAATATAATCTGAATGATGTGGAGAAGAAGAATAAACCTTAAGTTTTGTTGGTATTGAGCATTTCTATTCGATTTAGTAAATCCGATGAAGCTTGGGATTATAAAGCCTAATAAGGGAAACATTATACAGAACAAGGAGCTAATGTATAAGTTTCTGATACTTCCAATTTGGTTGGTATCAATACTTCTTTCGTCGACGTTTTGCACAATAATGGGTTCTAGCGGTATGTATAATATTTTATTAATTTGACGAAGACTAAAACCACTTATTTCCTCTGTTCCTTTTTTGATTCGCTGTACAGTGCGAAGAGATACCCTAGCTTCGTTCGCAAGTTCTTGTTGGGTTAATCCTTTGGCTTTGCGAGCAGTTTTAATGATTTCGTAATAATTGGTTTATTCATACCCCAAAATTGGTTTATTATGATTTAAACGAAGAAAATCTGATATGCCAATAATACGACAATTGTATGGGAAGGGTTAAATAATAGTATCAACGCATGGATGTATGAAATATTTAATGTTCCCCACCTTTATAGATCCACATGGATTGGGTTTCTCCTGCTTTCTCGAATCCACATTTTTCATAGAACTTTATAGCTTCACCATCTGCAGCTAAAATTTGTTGATGAAAGCCCTGATATTTCTCTTGAAATTTCGCAATAATCTTCTTTCCAATACCTAAATGCTGGTAATCTGGATGAATGATTAAATGTGGATAGTAAACCACTAAGTATCCATCTGATATTGCATTTCCCAAACCAACTAATTTATGTTCATGCCACGCTGTAACAAGGGAGTGCGAGTTAAGCAATGCTTGTATTAATTGTTCAGGTTTTTTGGCGGAAGACCAATTATTAACCTGATATATTTCTAGTACATCTTGCTCATTTATTTTAAAGGAGTCTTTAATTTGAATTTCCATATACTAAATATAAACAAAAAACCTCCCGCAATTTTGACATCGCGGGAGGTTTAATTTATTTAATAATACTAGTTCCGAAATTATGCTTCAGCTCTCAATACTTTTGCAGCTTCTACCATAGCTTCTAATGCAGCTTTAGTTTCTGGCCAAGCACGAGTTTTCAAACCACAGTCAGGGTTTACCCAAAGTTGAGATGCAGGAACTACATCTTTTGCTTTGTGCAACAAGTCAATCATTTCTTCTTTACTTGGTACACGTGGAGAGTGAATGTCGTATACACCAGGACCGATATCGTTAGGGTATTTGAATTCGCCAGCGAAAGCATTCAACAATTTCATTTGTGAACGTGAAGTTTCGATAGTAATTACGTCAGCATCCATTGCAGCGATATCTTTGATTACGTTGTTGAATTCTGAGTAACACATATGGGTGTGGATTTGTGTGTCATCTTCTACATTTGATGAAGAAACACGGAATGCACGTACAGCCCAATCTAAATATTTTTGTTGGTCAGCTTGACGCAAAGGTAAACCTTCACGGATAGCTGGCTCATCGATTTGGATAATTTTGATACCTGCTTTTTCTAAAGCTTGAACTTCGTCCAAGATAGCTAAAGCAATTTGATAAGTCGTAGTTTCACGTGGTTGGTCGTTACGTACGAAAGACCATTGTAAGATCGTAACAGGACCTGTTAACATACCTTTTACAGGGCGGTCAGTCAATGATTGCGCGTATGAAGACCAACGAACAGTCATATCTGCTGGACGGTATACATCACCATAGATAACTGGAGGTTTTACACAACGAGAACCATATGATTGTACCCATCCGTACTGTGTAAATGCATATCCTGCTAATTGTTCACCGAAATATTCCACCATGTCGTTACGTTCGAACTCACCGTGTACCAATACATCGATATCTAAGTTTTCTTGCAAACGGATAACGCTTTCCGTTTCTTCAGCGATTGCTTTATCGTATTCTTCTTGCGTGATAACACCTTTTTTCAAGTCAGCTCTCCATTTACGAACATCTTTCGTTTGTGGGAATGAACCGATTGTTGTTGTTGGGAATGCTGGTAAGTTGAATTTCGCTTGTTGAGCAACTTTACGAACTTCGAATGGAGAAGTACGTTTCGCATCTTCGTCTGTGATATTGCTTACGCGCGTTTTTACTTCTGGTTTGTGAATCAATGGAGAAGTGCGACGGCTTTCGGCAGCAGCTTTGTTTGCTTCAAAGCGTTCAGCAGTTGCAGCATCTACTTCACCATCCGCTAATACCGCTAAATCTTTAACCTCAGCTAATTTTTGTTTAGCGAATGCTAACCAGTTTTTAACTTCAGCAGGAAGTGTTTCTTCTTTTTTCTCGCTATCTAAATCGTAAGGAACGTGCAATAATGAAGAAGAAGTACCTACCCAAACTCTGTCTTTGTCTAATGCAGCAACAGCCTGTTGGATTTTAGCTAAAGATTTTTCGTAATCATTTTTCCAAATGTTACGGCCTTCTACCACACCTAAAGAAAGTGTCAATGAAGCAGGAACTTTTGCTAAAACAGTATCTAATTGGTTTTCACCACGAACTAAATCTAAGTGTAAAGCGTGTACTGGTAAACTAACCGCTAAATCTTCGTTGTCTTTCAACGCTTCGAAGTACGTAGTAGCGATTAATTTAGCTCCTTTAGCCGCAGCATTCAATTTTTCGAATACTTTAGTATATAATTCTTTTACTTTAGCATCAATATCCAAAGCCAAATAAGGCTCATCAATTTGGATGTATTGAGCACCAGCGTCAGCTAGTTTAGAGATAATCTCTTCGTAAACTGGCAATAAACGGTCGATTAAGTCGATACGGTCAAAACCAGCTTCTTTTTCTTTACCGATTAATAAGTAGGTGATTGGGCCAATAACAACGGGTTTAGTTTCAATACCAGCTGCTTTAGCTTCATTATATTCGTTTAAGAATTTTTCAGATGTTAATTTGAACGTTTGATCCTTCGTGAACTCAGGTACCATGTAGTGATAGTTCGTATCAAACCATTTTGTCATTTCCGATGCAGTAACGTCGATTCCGTCTTCTTGGAAACCACGAGCCATCGCAAAATATAAATCTAAACTATAATTGTTGTCTACTTTACTTAATAAAGAGTTATAGCGAGCAGGGATACCGCCAACAGTAAGAGATAAATCTAATACTTGGTCGTAAAAAGAAAAATCATTTGAAGGGATCAAATCGATTCCAGCCTCTTTTTGAGTTTTCCAGTTGTTTTCACGAATTTCTTTTGCAGCTTTTAATAATTCTTCCGCAGAAATTTTCTTTGCCCAGTACGCTTCATTAGCTTTCTTCAATTCACGGAAAGGTCCTACACGCGGGTAGCCTAAATTGTTAGTTAGTAACATATAATGTTCCTTAATAAATTAAAAATTCTTTAAAATGTTTTGTTGCTAAGAGAAGGCCACTTGGAATTAGTGATCTCGGCTTATCTTTCCCTATATCATGTTTCGGGTAGAATGTAGCACCTTGTCTAGTGACAGGTTGCTAAGGCTTCATCGGGTCCAGTCCCTCTGCCTTTCTCTATAAGCGTCGCTAAGTTATATAATTTTCTATTAGTATCAAAATTTTTATTTGAAATATCGATTAGTGATGCACATCCTTCTTTAATTGGTAACTATCTGTTAATGAGCGGTGAGTTCGTAGTGGTTAACAATAAGTTGTTTGGATAACTTTATTTATCAATGTAGGTTATTAATTTATTTTTACGTGACAATTTTAATATTTTAGAGAATGTTTGTTGGTTAAAATTTGGCTTTAATATTAATTAAGTTGATTTTATTCCCGATTTACATCGAACATCTCCCGATTTTTAATTTTTTGAAAGACATTTCCTCTATAAACGGGAATATTTGCGTATACAACTAACTATTTATTGCGTCTCAGTTTTATTAATAGCCTGTAATTCAATAATTGAAATTTGGTTTTCGTGCGGCAATTTAAATTTAAAACAAATGACAAAACTAAATTACGAACCTCCACAAATTAAATTGGTTCTCCTACAGATCGAAGAGGCTATTGCTACTGGATCGATCACGACTGTTGAAGTTTTCCCATATGAGGAAACTCTTCGTATCTCAGAGTATGATACTTATCAAGAAGGTAATAAAAGACTATAATATTAATTTTTAGTATGAAAAATATATACCTTTTGATTTTTGTGGCAATCTGCGCGATACAATTACCTTCCTGTTCTAAAGATACTACAATGGAGGGGTCGCGTGCGGTGACTAAGTATATTGATTTAGAACTAACTGCGTCTTATTATGAAAAGCCTGAAACTATTCTGGATAAAAAGGCTTCTGCTGGGATAGAAAAGTATGATGATTCTAAGAACGTTTCTGAAATTGCACCAGGTTTCTTTGCGGAATTTCAGATAGAAGAAGGATATAGTAGCTCTTCAGGTGAAATAAAAAAATCCATCAATAAGTTAGCCGCAAAAGAAAGAAATAATAATCCTACCGATCTTTCACAATTGAAACTGAAAAAGTTAGAAAATGGTGTCAAGTTTATGGTTCTCATTTTCGATGAAAATGATATTCATGTGGGTATGACGTTAGCTACGATGGGAGAACAAACCAGAATACCTGTAGTGTACAAGAAAGATTATGTGTTCAATACATCCAATTATTACCGTGTTGTAGCGTTTACGTATAATACTAAAAACGAATCAGATTATGACAGTCTTAATTTGGATCCAACACAGACCGCAGACAATCCCAAACTAGTAATTCCTTCAGATAAAGAATTCTTCTATTATAATGGTGATTTCTTGATTGATCCAAAGGTAACAGATGTTTCGTATAAACTTCCTATAGTGTTTTTGCCTCAAACGGTGAAAGTAGGTGTGACAGTTGACGGTAAGGGAGCAAATGTGAAAGTCAAAAAAATGAGTGGAACTTTTGGATCGTTTTCTATGCGTTCTACAGCGGAGTTTGATTTAAAACTTAATAAAGTTCTAAGTCGTTCGGAAATAGCCGAAAATGCTTTCCCTTATACTTTTACTGCGACAGGGGAAGGTGATACGCTTTCTGTGGCAAGGTTTATATATGTGAATGACTCTGATGGAGAAAAGGTGTTGTCAAATTATAAGGTGACATTGAATGAGCTTATTGTTCAGAAAAATGGAGCAAACAGTGATACTACTTTGCTTTCGAATGCAAATGTGCTATTTGAATATGGAAATATAAATTTGAAAAAAGGTAAGTATTATAATGGGAAAATTAATCTTGTAAATGGATTTGAGGTAGATGGACTAATCTGGGGATTGGGTAATTTGTACTACGATGCCTCTGATGTAGGCAATGAATACAAGTTTAGAAATACACTTGGAGAAGGCAGAATGGAAAAATTAACGGATTATTGGCAATATAAAGCTCTAAGGCCAGGGGGGGGGTAGGGAATCCTGAGGTAGGAGATCCTTGTAACAGAGTTTTTCCAGCTAATACATGGAGATTGCCTACTCTGGTAGAGTATGATAGGCTTTATAAGAAATCTAGCCACGTTGTTGGTAGACATGAGGAGAGTTTTAAGACTAATGACGTGAATCAAAGATATACTCAGATTTCTTATACTGCAGCAGATAATACAGTGAGGTCTATCCGATTTTATTCTTTCGGTTACTATATAAGTTCATTAAGTACACTCCTCACGTCAGAAGAAGTTGAATCTTTTCATTGGATTAATAGAAGTACATTGTCTAGAGAGGTTTATACCTCTACGACTACATCCTTAAATGGAGATATAATTGGGGCGGCAACGGACTCTGGTTATCCGAATACAAGTATGATGAATATTCGTTGTGTACGTGAGATAAGATAAATTGAATTAAGGATTAGGTAGAATTAAGTATAATAAAAAGGTTCATTTGTATACATCAAATGAACCTTTTTATTTTTGAATTCTCGGTTACAATTCAAAATACTTTTCTGGATTAATCTTTTTATTGTCTTTTAAGATTTCATAATGAAGATGGGGGCCTGTGCTTCGACCCGTATTGCCTAGCAATCCTACTACTGTGCCTACATCTACACGTTGTCCTTTCTTCACTTGCGTACGCACTAAATGTGCATATCTTGTCTCGTAGCCATGTTGATGTTTTACTTTGACTACATATCCGTATTCTCCTTCGTATCCAGCAAAAGTCACCACGCCATCTGCAGTCACACGGATTGGTTCGCCCATACGCCCTCTAAAATCCACACCAGAATGCATTTCTCTTCCTCTGCGAGTAAATGGATTTACTCTATATCCAAACCTTGAAGTTATTGCGCCATTATGCGGCTTGCCAAGCGGTATGCTAGCCATTTTCTTCTCTACATTGGCTAATAAATTTTCATAGTATTCGCTTAATAAGGCAATGTTTTCTTCATCAATTTCAGTTGGACCACCTGTATTGGCAAATGCTAACTTGGTGTTAATGCCGCGTTTTTTCATTTTGCCATTAATACTTTGGATAGTTGAGTCAATTTTCATAAAAGACTTTTTGGCTTCCAAAATATCTTGTTGTGTTTCAAGCTGCGTAGAATTAAGCTTCTTATTTTTTTGATGAATTTTCTCCAATGCTGCTTCGTATTTTGCACTTACATCCTCTGCCTTTTTGATTGCGGCTACATAGGCAATAGTGCCGATTAATGCTACAATTAGGGCTAATGCTGAAAGAGAAATTTCTTTCCAGTGCTTTATTAATATAGTAGGAACCTCTAAACTTTTTTCTTTAATTCCTTCTATACTTATTTGTATAGCTGATTTTTTCTTAAACATACTCCTCCTCTGTGTAGTTAAGTTTAGTTGTTATTTGTTTCTCATAGGGGCGGTTGCAAATGTACAAATTTATTTGGCTAGTAGTCAGGTTGTTGTTATTGAAAATCAACTTGTTGTTGTTAAAAACTGTTAAATTATCTTGATATTTGCTGTATGATAATAGCTGATGAGCTGATTAATTGGTACAGAAATAATGGTCGCGATCTGCCTTGGAGACATACAAAAGACCCTTATATAATTTGGTTGTCGGAGATTATTTTGCAACAAACGCGAGTGGAACAAGGGATGCCTTATTTCTATCGATTTGTTGAATCTTACCCAAATGTCAAAGCTTTTGCTGAAGCAGGTGAAGGTGAGCTTTTACGTCTTTGGCAAGGGTTAGGTTATTACTCTCGTGTCCGTAATATGCATAAGGCTGCCAAAATGGTGATGTCAGATTTTGAATGTGTTTTTCCAACCCAATATGAAGAAGTAATTAAGCTATCAGGAGTGGGGGAATATACGGCTGCAGCTATATCTTCATTTTCTATAAATGAGAAGAAGGCGGTACTAGATGGGAATGTTTTTCGTGTTTTGTCGAGATATTTTGGAATTGACACGCCAATAAATTCTACAAGTGGCAAGAAGCAATTTTTAGCTTTGGCCAACGAGGTAATTTCTGATTCTCATCCTGGTCTGTACAATCAAGCTATTATGGATTTTGGAGCTACAGTCTGTAAGCCAAAGGCTCCAGATTGTGAGAACTGCGTTTTAAGCTTAGATTGCGTGGCTTTAAAAAATGGTTTGGTAGCTAATCTTCCTGTGAAAATCAAAGGCAAATCCAGCAGAAACCGTTATTTCCATTATTTTGTCGTTGAAAAAGAAGGGGCTTATCTTTTTGCAAAAAGAGGAGAAAATGATGTGTGGGCAAATATGTATGAGTTTCCTCTTATCGAGACACAGCAAGAGGTAAGTTTAGAAGAATTGAAGGAGCAGGACGAGTATAAGGTATATTTTGGTGATGTAGAAATTGAGGAAATTGGTGAGCCAATAAAGCATATTTTAAGTCATCAGAATATTTATGCACGATTTTATCGTGTTGTAGATGAGCAAAATAATATCGAAAAAAAACCGTCTTGGAATTATTATAATTCAGATAATTTAGATAAATTAGCTAAGCATAAGCTTATTTTTTCTTTCATTAATAAGTATTTTATGAACTAATCAATTAAAAACTCTAAATTATTATGTCGAGCGTTAACAAAGTTATTTTAGTGGGTCACTTGGGAAAAGACCCGGAATTACGTTATCTAGAAGGAAATGTAAGTGTTGCCAGTTTTCCATTAGCTACTTCTGAAACATTTAACAAGGATGGTAAAAAAGTAGAACAAACGGAGTGGCACAATATTGTCATGTGGCGCGGATTGGCTGATGTAGCAGCCAAATATCTTACCAAAGGTAGATTAGTATATATAGAAGGAAAATTGCGTACACGTTCTTACGAAGATAAAGAGGGCGTGAGACGATATACTACTGAAATTGTAGCGGAAAGCTTTAATATATTAGGCCGCAGGTCAGATTTCGAAAATACAAACAATTCGAACTCATCTAATAATAACACTACTAATCAAGCACAAGAGCAAAGTGTGGATTTTACAGAGAATGATACCGATGACGGTCTACCATTCTAAGTAGATAGAATATTTTTGAATAACCTTTCACTAAAAGTTTAATTTTTGCCGTATCTTTGGCGATTATGTTGCAAGATAAAATAGCGCAGTATACCAAAGAAATTGAGCAATTTACGCCTGCATCTGCTGCGGATGTAGAGAATTTCAGATTAAAATTTTTAGTTTCTAAAGGGATAATCAAAGAATTGTTTGAAGAGTTCAAAACTGTTTCTAATGAAGAGAAACGAGTTTTGGGTAAAGTGTTGAACGAATTTAAGCAATTAGCAGAGACTAAATTTCAAGAATCTCAGACTCAGTTTGCTAGTGCTGCTAAAGTTCATAAACGCGAAGAAGAAGATTTAACTCTACCAGGTGAAGGTTTTCAATTAGGATCTCGTCATCCGTTGTCGCTTGTGCGCAAGGAGATTGTTGAGATTTTCAAAAAATTAGGATTTATCGTCGCAGAAGGTCCAGAGATTGAAGATGACTGGCATAATTTCTCTGCCTTGAACTTCCCTCCTGAACATCCTGCTCGTGATATGCAAGATACTTTCTTTATCAAAAAGCAAGAGGGTAATGATATTGCATTGCGCACACATACCTCATCGGTACAAGTTCGTTTAATGGAAGCAGGTCAGCCTCCTTTCAGAGCGATCATGCCGGGTCGTGTTTACCGCAATGAGGCTATTTCAGCGAGAGCTCACTGTTTCTTCCACCAAGTGGAGGGATTGTATGTAGACGAAAATGTTTCGTTTGCTGACTTGAAACAAACATTGTTTCACTTTGTGCAGGAATTATATGGAGAAGGTACGAAAGTTCGTTTCCGTCCTTCGTATTTTCCTTTTACAGAGCCTTCTGCTGAAATGGATATTTCTTGTACTATTTGTAAAGGTGCTGGTTGTAACTTATGCAAAGGTTCGGGTTGGGTTGAGATTTTAGGTTGTGGTATGGTTGATCCTAACGTTTTAGAAAACTGTGGTATCGACAGTAAAAAATACTCTGGTTTTGCTTTCGGTATGGGGATCGAGCGTATTACCAACTTGAAATATGAAATTAAAGATTTAAGATTGTTCTCAGAGAACGATGCTCGTTTCTTGTCCCAATTTGAGACCGAAATCATCTAGATGATTAAATATATAAATTGTCTTGCATTCTTCACGGTATCGCTGCTTTTGAGTGGTTGCAAAGATGGAGGGTGCAATATGATTTTAAATAGTGTTGTCAACGAGACTTTAACACTAGAAAAAAGCCTGGAACTGTCATTAGCGCATTCTTGGATATATGCAAATGGTGGAGTATGTGGTTTGATTGTCTATAATAATGGAAGTACCGTGGTCGCATACGATAGGTGTAGCACCGTGAAGGGATCTGGAAATAGCAAAGTGGTAGTGGAAGGTTTGGAGGCTGTCGATCCGAATACAGCAGCAAAATGGCTGTTATTGGATGGTTCTCCTACACATTTGGCAGAATGTTCTTTGCGACGGTATCAAGTACGAAAGCAAGGGAATTTGTACGTCATAACAAATTAATATGAATCAGGAAGATGTAGTTTATACAATAAAAAGAGCTGCCCGAGATTTGTTTCGCAAATATGGTTACAACAAGACCAGCGTAAATGAGCTCGCAAAGCAAGCGCACATCTCAAAAGCTACATTTTACAAAATTTTCCCTTCCAAAGAAATCATCCTACACGAAGTGTTGATGGACTACATTCGCGAAAATGTAGAAGATATCTTGAATACCCGTGTAAAAGAATTGGATCTTTCAACTTTCTTAGGAAAGACCATTTTGCGGGTCAGTCGTGTTACATATACTGTTTGTAATGAGTTCGTAGGTTGGGAGTTTATTCGAGAGTCAACGAATGCTCAGGAATATTTGAAGACATTATCTGATGACTTGGAGTTTTTATTGCTCAGTTCCTTTATTAAAAATGAGGTCATTGGTTCTACCATTCCCGAAGAAAAATTGACTTTTTTGATTAAGTCTAGTAAAAATATTGTTTTTTCTTTTGCGTTCACCGCTGTTACTGAAGCAGATGTGCGCAAGAATTTTATTTCTTTCCAAAAAGAAATTTTGCCTTACTTGGTTCAGGCTACTATTGCTTAAGTAGACGATAATCGGATTCCAAATTGCGATTAAAAAGTGTATTTTTGTACGCTATGGGCAGAAGAATACCACAAGATAAAAAACAGCTTCAAAATATTGAGATTTTTGACATCGCTGAAGAAGGCAAAGGTGTAGGCAGACATGAGGAATTAGTGCTTTTTATTGAGAAAGCAATTCCTGGTGATGTTGTTGATGTAGAATTACAGCGTAAAAAGAAAAACTTTGCTGAAGGAAAAGTAACACAAATCATACAACCTTCGTCTTATCGTATCGAACCTTTCTGTCCGCACTTTGGGGTTTGTGGTGGCTGTAAATGGCAGCATATGAGCTATGAAGCGCAATTGAAATTCAAGCAGCAATACGTTGATAATGCGCTTACGCGTATTGGCAAGGTGGATACTTCGTCTATGGAAGATATCTTAGGGTCTGCTGAAACAACATATTACCGCAATAAACTTGAGTACACTTTTTCGAATAAAAGATGGCTTACAAGTCGTGATGAGGTGGTGACACCTGAAAATCTAAATGCTTTGGGTTTTCACGTGCCAGGTCGTTTTGACAAGATTTTAGATATCGATCATTGCTATTTGCAACAAGATCCTTCGAATAATCTACGTAATGCAGTGCGTGACTTTGCAGTTGAAAATGGAATTTCATTCTATGACTTGAGAGAGCACGAAGGTGCTTTACGAAATTTGATTATCCGTACATCTTCGACAGGTGAAGTTATGGTGGTGGTAGTTTTTGCTTATCTTGAAGATGGTCAAGTGGAATTGATGATGAATTTTATCGCCCAAAAGTTCCCTGATATTACTTCTTTATTATACATCATCAATCAAAAACGTAATGACACGATTTTTGATCAGGAAATTCATGTTTTCAAAGGACGAGATTTTATCTATGAAGAAATGGAGGGCTTAAAATTCAAAGTAGGTCCTAAATCATTTTATCAAACCAATTCACGTCAAGCGTATGAATTGTATAAAATCACACGTGATTTCGCTGAACTAAAAGGTGATGAGTTGGTTTACGATTTATATACAGGGGCCGGAACTATTGCCAATTTCGTAGCGCGTCAAGCTAGAGAGGTTGTGGGGGTAGAATATGTGCCTTCGGCTATTGAAGATGCGAAGATAAATTCGCAAATTAATGGTGTAAATAATACCAAATTCTATGCAGGAGATATGAAAGATGTATTGACTGCTGAATTTGTGGCTATTCATGGAAAACCAGATGTGGTGATTACAGATCCACCGCGTGCAGGTATGCATGCAGATGTTGTAAATCGTATTTTAGAGATGGAAGCTCCTAAAGTAGTGTATGTCAGCTGTAATGCGGCGACGCAAGCACGAGATTTGGAAATGTTAGCTGCTAAATATGAGGTAGTGCGCATTAAACCTGTGGATATGTTCCCACAAACACAACATGTGGAAAATGTGGTTTTATTAAGATTAAGATAATATGGATTTTTCGGATTTAATAACTGGAGCCTCCGCGGGTGGAGATGGACAAGAGCAAAAGAAACCCAGTCCTCTACAAAGTCTGAAGGTTGATTTGGATTTCTATAGTGAATCTATCAAAGAAATTTCTTCGGAAATGGTTGCTGAAGGTTATACGCTTTATCCTATTTTTATTGCTACACAACACGAAGTGTCTTTAGGTGAAATTCTCTTAGACAGAGCAGAATTAGGAACGAATTGGTCTATTAAGGCATCTTCTTTAGAAGAATTTGTTGAAAGAGGTGTGATAGCTTCAGGTAAAAAAGCTGCCTTTGAAAAAACATATAAAAAGCCCGAAAATTTCATGTGTTTATTCGTCGTTGTACCGGAGGGAGCCAACTTTGTTTTTTACCCATACAAATAAGAAGTTCTAAAAATCTTTAAACTTTTTAACAAAACAGAGTCCAATATTTGATTACTTTAGATGCATATGACAATACTATTTAAAAAGATAACCTTCCTCATGCCATTGCTCTTGCTGATGCAATTTGTAACGGCGCAGGTGTCTGATATGCCTAAAGTGTCGGGTATAATTTTAGAGAAAGGCAACGGAAAACGATTGGTGGATGTCAACGTAACCAATTTGCGTTCGAAACGTACGGTGACTACGAATAATTTTGGGGTATTCTATATTGAGGCATCTATAGGCGATAGTTTGTCCATCACGAAAGTTGGATATGGTCCTCTAAAAACTGTACTGTATAGTATGGAGGATATTGTATTAGAGATGCAGCCTGGATTGACTATTGAAGAGGTTGTAGTGGCTAGACGTACACGTCAGCAAGAGATGGAAGATATCCTGAATGATTATTCCAAAAAAGGAATTTATAATGGAGGGAAAAACTCGGCGGGTACGTATTTGAATAGTCCAGCTACAGCGCTTTATAATCTTTTTGGCCGGGAAGCCAAAAACATGAAACGCTTTGAAAAATTCATGGATAGAGAGTTGGATGCTATTGCGGTAGATCGAATATTCAATAAGACTATTGTAACCAATACAACAGGACTAGAAGGGCAAGATTTGGAACATTTCATGGAGTTATACAGACCTTCTCATGCAGTAGCCACCAAATGGGGGCAATATGATTTGTTAAATTATATCACAAAATCATTTAAAGAGTGGGATGCTAAAGGCCGACCTGCTCCAGAAAAACTGCCTAAATTAGATATTCCGCCACAAAATTAAGTTTTAAAAACAACTTTTATCACACGCGTTTTGAAAAATATAAAATATTGGCATTAGCTTTGTTTGCTTTTAAAAATAGAGTTTAGAAATAGAATAAAATATATGATTATGAAAGCGAATAAAAAGTTAGCAGTTTATGGCTTATCATTAGCTACATCTGCGATGTTGTTGGCAAGTTGTGAAACTATCCAAAATACAAGTAGCACAACTAAAGGCGCTGTAATTGGTACTACAGCTGGTGCAGGTATCGGTGCGTTGATCGGTAATAAAGCTGGTAACACAGCTATCGGTGCTATTGCAGGTGCTGCAATCGGTGGTGTTGCGGGGACTTTGATTGGTAAGAAAATGGACAAACAAGCTAAAGAAATTGAAAATTCTGTAGCTGGAGCAGAAGTTGAGCAAGTTGGTGAAGGTATTTTGGTGAAATTCGATTCAGGTATTTTGTTCGATTTCAATAGTTCAGCTTTGAAAAGTAATGCAAAAACTAACATTGCTAAGTTAGTAGAAACTTTAAATAAAGAGCCTGATACTGAAATTTTAGTTTTAGGTCACACAGATAACGTAGGTACTTTATCAGCTAATCAAAAAGTTTCTGAAGCTAGAGCGAAAGCAGTTAGAGATTACGCTGTTTCTCAAGGTTTAGCTGGTGGTCGTATCAAAACTGAAGGTAAAAACTATTCAGAGCCTATTGCTTCAAATGATACTGATGCTGGTCGTGCTGAAAACCGTCGTGTAGAGGTGGTAATCGTAGCGAGCAAAAAAATGCAAGAAGCTGCTAAAGCAGAAGCTGGTAATTAATAATAAAGTTTAGATCTTAATAAAAAGGCGTTGGATTTCCAACGCCTTTCTTGTTTTCTACAGTTGACTTAAAATGCCGTATTTAAGATCATATGTACTCAATTTGATTTCTTGAATATTCAAATTATTAATAATATAATCCGTAAGAACACAAGCCATGACAATCATGTCTACACGTAAAGGAATTAAATTAGGCATTTGTAATCGTTCTTTATGCGTAGAATGCACAAGTAGATTGCTCAGCTCTCTGTATTGATTTATATTGATGTCTGTGCTTTTGATGTGTTCAATCTGTGAGGAGGGGTAAATCATTTCATTAAACGTTTCAAAAGCTCCTGCTGATCCTATGAGATGGGGTGCGCCAAAATTTTTATTGAACTCAATTAATTCTTTTAAGGTATTATCTAAATGCTCTTTTAAGTTTTTCTTTTCTAAATCACTTAATGGGTCAGAATTCCAAAACTTTTGCATCAAGCGAGCCGCTCCTATATCAAAACTTTTCTTCCAATACGCTTTATTTTTATCACAGAATATAAATTCCGTGCTTCCTCCGCCAATGTCAATTATCAGAGATTTACCTCGAATAGCACCACTTGCTTTGATTCCAGCGTATATCAATGTAGCTTCTTCTTCCCCAGAAATTATTTCTATTTCAATTCCTGTAAGATCTCGCACTGTATTTACAAATTCTTCACCATTGGAAGCACTACGAACGGCAGAAGTAGCTACGGCTTTTATTATGTCGACATTGTACTCTTCTAAAATAGTTTTAAATTCCTTAAGGCAGTTTATTCCGCGATAAAATGCGGCAGGGATTATAGTATTGTTTTTTGTGATGTCCTCACTTAATTTTATCGGCTTATTTATCTTAAATATAACTTCAAAATGCGCTGATTTCTTTTCAGCAATGATGAGATGAAAAGTGTTTGAACCAAGATCTATTGCGGCTATTCTCATATGATTTTTACTTCTTCTGCTAAGGTAATTGTTTTTAACAATCCTACATTATTTTTACATATTAAAGTGTGAAAGCTATGACAAACTGTCATTCATTCTGAAATATTATTTATAACTTTGTATTCTTTTATATTAAGCTATGTTAGATTTATTGCATACTACTAAAACGCATGATGAGACTCGCCAAGGTGAGGCAGTGGAGTTGGCTCCTACAGGGAAGGCTGATGGTAGAAAATTATATATTGAGAGTTACGGTTGTCAGATGAACTTCTCTGATAGTGAGATTGTAGCGTCTATATTAATTGATCAAGGTTTTGAGACTACAAAAGACTACAAAGAAGCTGATGTAGTTTTTATCAATACTTGTTCTATTCGTGAAAACGCAGAGCAACGTGTTCGTAACCGTCTGAAAGAATTTGAAGCTGCAAAAGCTAAAAACCCAGGTTTGGTAGTAGGTGTGTTGGGTTGTATGGCCGAACGTCTAAAATCTAAATTTTTAGAAGAAGAGAAATTGGTTGATGTAGTTGTAGGACCTGATGCTTACCGCGATCTTCCAAACTTAATCAATAAAGTAGAAGACGGTAATAAAGCTGTAAATGTTTTATTATCTCGCGAAGAAACTTACGCAGATATCAGCCCAGTTCGTTTGAACACAAATGGAGTATCGGCATTTATCTCGATTATGCGTGGCTGTGATAACATGTGTTCGTTTTGTGTTGTTCCTTTCACACGTGGTCGTGAGCGTAGTCGTGATGCGGTTTCTATCGTGAAAGAAGCTCAAGACTTGTTTAATGCTGGTTATAAAGAAGTAACCTTATTGGGTCAAAATGTGGACTCGTACAAATACACACCTAAAGTTGAAGATGGTCAAGAGCCTTTGCCAACTATCAACTTTGCCAACTTGTTGGAAATGGTAGCACAGGTGAGTCCTGAATTGCGTATTCGTTTCTCTACTTCACACCCTAAAGATATTACGGACGAAGTATTGTACACGATGGCAAAATATGAAAACATCTGTAAATACATTCACTTACCAGTACAGTCTGGAAACTCGCGTGTATTGGAATTGATGAATCGTACTTATGACCGTGAGTGGTATATGGAACGTGTGGATGCGATTCGTCGTATTATGCCAGACTGTGCTATTTCTACAGACGTTATTACAGGATTCTGTACAGAGACAGAAGAAGAGCATGCTGAAACATTGTCTATGATGGATTATGTGAAGTATGACTTTGCATATATGTTTGCGTATTCAGAGCGCCCAGGCACATTAGCGGCTAAACGCTATGAAGATGACATTCCAGAAGACGTGAAGAAAAGACGTTTGACGGAAGTGGTGAATAAGCAACAAATCCATAGTTTAGAACGTATCCAACAATATGTAGGAAAAGTACACAAAGTTTTGATCGAAGGTTTCTCTAAACGTTCGGACAAAGACTATTGTGGTCGCAACGATCAAAATACAATGGTTGTTTTTCCTGTAGACACTCGCTACAAAGTGGGAGATTACGTAAATGTATTGGGTGAAAGCTGTACATCTGCAACATTAATTGGTAAAATCGTAGACTAAATAAAAAGGAAGTAACTGTGGATATTCAAGACATCAAAAATAGATTTGGTATTATTGGTAACTCACCGTTGCTGAATCGTGCTATCGATATTGCTCGACAAGTCGCTCCTACAGATATTTCGGTGTTGATACAAGGAGAGAGTGGTTCGGGTAAAGAAGTGTTTTCGCATATTATTCATCAATTGAGTGCGCGTAAACATGGACCATTCATTGCGGTAAACTGTGGTGCTATTCCAGAAGGAACGATCGATTCTGAGCTTTTCGGACACGAAAAAGGATCTTTTACAGGTGCACATGAGGCGCGTAAAGGATATTTTGAAGTGGTCGACGGCGGTACTATCTTTTTGGATGAAGTGGGCGAAATGCCTTTAAGCACTCAAGCGCGCTTATTACGTATTTTGGAATCTGGCGAGTACATTCGTGTAGGGTCATCTAAGGTTCAGAAAACGAATGTTCGCGTAGTCGCAGCTACAAATGTGGATGTGTACAATGCTGTTCAGAAAGGTAAGTTTAGAGAGGATTTATATTATCGATTGAATACGGTGCCTTTACGAATCCCACCATTACGTGAACGTAAAGAAGATGTATTTTTGTTGTTCCGTAAATTTGTAGCAGATTTTGCGGATAAATATAGAACTCCAGGCGTACAATTAACTCCTGATGCACAAGAATTATTGGCAAATTATACTTGGCCAGGAAACGTGCGTCAATTGAAAAATGTTGCGGAGCAAATCGCTATTTTAGAAAAGGAAAGAACTATTGATGCGGCAATTTTAAGTCGATATATTCCTTCGGAAGCTACCAAATCATCCTTGCCTGTTTTTGTTAAGGAACAATCAAAAGAAGATTTCTCAGAAAGAGACATTTTATATAAAGTCCTTTTTGATATGAAGAAGGATATGGTGGATTTGAAAAAGTTGGTTGTTGAGTTGATTCAAAATGGAGTGAATCCTTCTTCTTTTGATCAAAATTCTCAATATATCAATCAGTTATATAATGAGGTGAAGCCAGTAGCTACACAATTATATCCGCATGAGGAAATAGGCGTAACGCCAACTATTATACATCATCCGACTTCAAATAATAATACAGGTGCTTCAAATTACGTTTCTTTAGATACACAAGATGTGGAAGAAGTAGAAGAATCATTATCTTTAGTGGACAAAGAGTCTGATTTGATCAAAAAGGCTTTGAAAAAGCATAAAGGTAAACGAAAAGCTGCGGCGCAAGAGTTGGGTATTTCGGAAAGAACACTATATAGAAAAATAAAAGACTTAAACTTAGAATAATCTCATATATGTACCGTATTCGATTAAAATTGCAAGTGGCAATATGTGCGTTTTTGACCCTGGTGATGATGAGTTGTGGTGTGAAGTATAGTTTTACTGGCGGTTCGATTCCGAAGGATATGAAGACATATAGCGTTTTATATTTCGAGAATTTGGCTCCGATGGTGTATACGACATTGAGTCAGAATTTTACCGAAGGACTTAAAGAGCGTATTCGTACGCAATCGAGTTTAAGTCAGGTTAATGCAGACGGTGATGCAATATTTGAAGGAACTATAACAGGTTATTCGATTACCCCAGCTTCCGTGGGAGCAGGTAATAATGACCGTGCTCAAAACAGTAGACTGACGATTACAGTTAAAGTAAAATATACAAATAAATTGGATCAGACTGGCGAAAGTGATTTCGAAGAAAGTTTTAGCCAATTTAAAGAATTTCCAGGTTCTGATGTGACAGCTTACGAAGCACAGTTAAACTCGGATATTATAAAAATGTTAACAGAGGATATATACAATCGCGCATTTGCTAATTGGTAATAGATAGATACGATGACTACCTTGAATAACTCATATCATTTACAATATAAACAAGCGCTTCAAGATCCCACTCAATTAACTGAGGAAGATTTGTTGGGATTTTTGCTCAAATATCCTTATTCTCAACCTTTGGTGTTCGCTTATGAGCGTCGCAAAAAGTTATTGAATCAAGAATCTCCAAATAAGGAGTTGGCCTTGCTTTATGCGCATAGCGAAAGCTGGTTGATGAATTATGTTAACAAACCGATACATGCTGATAACCAGGAGGTACCAAGGTTCGTTGAAGCTACTCCAGTTGAACATCAATTTGTTGCCGAAGAAATAACTCCAAAGGAAGAAATTTTCGAAGAGAAAATTGTTGATTTCATCGACGAGGAAACAGCTTCTGATACAAATGAAGATATTAATAATTCTGAAGTTGACGTTAATTTAGAAGCCCCAATTGAAGAGGAAGAGTCTGCTGCAGTTGAAGATTTGTCTGAAAATCTAGCGACCGAAGAGGAAATGCAAGAACAGATCGATGAGTTTTCGGATGAAGCATCTAATCAAGAAATCGCTGCTGAATCTAAAGAGGAAGTTACTCAAGAAGTAGAAGATCAATTAGAAATTGATCGCTTGGTTCATGAAGGAGGTGTGATTGGTGACTACTTTGCTTTTGATTCTTTTGAAAATAAGGAAAACAAGATTGTTGAAGAAGAAACATCCCCTGCTGTAACTGTTCCAGAAGAGAAGGAAGATGTCAGTCTTTATAACGACGATTTGATGCCTTACAGCTTCCGTTGGTGGTTGCATAAGACGCGTTTGGAACATGCGGACACGTATCAGCCTTACGCGGTAGCGAACGTATCTTTAGCACCAGCAAAACCAGCTGTTGATTTTGGAAAAATTGAAGATTCGATTTTGGATCAGCAGATCAAAGAAAATATCATTCATTTTCAAGATCCTGAAGAGAAATTGAGTGAAGAAGTAAAGAAAAAGCCAGTAGTTCCCGTTCCTCCGAAAAAAGGAGCAGAAATTATTGAGAAATTTATTCAAAAAGATCCGATAATTCAGCCACCTTCGCCAGAAAACATTAACAATGAAAACATGGCAAGACAAAGCGCAGAAGATAATTATGTACTGGTGACTGAGACTTTGGCAAACATATATATTGATCAAGGATTGTATTTAAAAGCGATTGAGGTTTTCAAAAAATTAATTTTGAAATATCCAGAAAAAAAATCGTATTTTGCGACCCGAATTGAAGAATTAGAAAAGAACTTATAATTAAAAAGCATATAAAGAAATGACTACATTATTCATCGTCTTAATTATTATCGTTAGTATTTTGCTTGCACTTATCGTGTTGATTCAAAACCCAAAAGGAGGTGGTTTGAATTCAGGATTTGCAGGTGGAAGCAATTTGATGGGGGTACAACGTACAGGCGATTTTTTAGAAAAAGGTACTTGGACATTGGTAATTTTATTAATGGTGTTCAGTTTAGGGATTAACATTTTAGGTCCTTCTGGTAGCTCGGTAAAAGGAGGTTTGTCAGATCAAATCGAAGCTCCAGCTACTACTCCAAAATTGAATTTGAATACAGCTCCAACACAACAAGAAGCAGCTCCAGCTACTACAGCTCCTGATTCAAGTAAATAATCCGTTGGATAAGCATAACAAGAAGCCTTGCAAATTTTTTGCGAGGCTTTTTTATTTTATCATTAGACTGTCATCGTGACACCGTGTCAGGATTAAAAACTGTCAATATTTGCCTTTAAAATGAAAAAATGACAAGGAAAAACTGCAAAACTTATTTGGCATAGTTGATGTTGTATTAACCGCGAATAAGTATTTAATAAAAAACTAAAAAACTATATAAGATTATGGCGTTAAATATTAAACCTATTGGAGACAGAGTAGTAGTAGAAGCTGCTCCTGCAGAAGAAAAAACAGCTTCAGGTTTGTACATTCCTGATACTGCAAAAGAAAAACCATCTCAAGGTACTGTAGTAGCTGTAGGTTCGGGTAAACCAGAAGAACCTCTAACTGTAAAAGTAGGTGATAAAGTATTGTACGGTAAATATGCAGGTACTGAAATCACTTATGAAGGTAAAGAATATTTAATTATGCGTGAATCTGACATCTACGCAGTTCTTTAATCAATTTTAATCTACTTTAATAAGGATTAGATTGTAATTATTTATTATCAAATTCTTAAAAAATAATAAAAACTAAAATGGCAAAACAAGTAAAATATAATGTAGAAGCTCGGGAAGCACTTAAAAAAGGTGTTGACACATTAGCTAATGCGGTAAAAGTAACTTTAGGTCCTAAAGGTCGTAACGTAATTATCGAGAAAAAATTTGGTTCACCTGCTATCACTAAAGACGGTGTATCTGTTGCTAAAGAAATCGAATTGAAAGATGCTTTAGAAAATATGGGTGCTCAAATGGTGAAAGAAGTAGCTTCTAAAACTGCTGATCAAGCTGGTGACGGTACTACTACTGCGACTGTATTAGCGCAAGCTATCGTTGCTCCAGGTATCAAATCTGTAGCTGCTGGTGCTAACCCAATGGACTTAAAACGTGGTATTGACAAAGCTGTTGCTGCGGTTGTAGCTAACTTAAAAGCTCAATCTCAAACAGTAGGTCAAGACAACAATAAAATCAAACAAGTAGCTTCAATCTCTGCTAACAATGACGAAGTAATCGGTTCATTGATCGCTGAAGCTATGCAAAAAGTAGGTAATGATGGTGTAATCACTGTAGAAGAAGCAAAAGGTACTGAAACAGAAGTAAAAACTGTAGAAGGTATGCAATTCGACCGTGGGTATTTATCACCATACTTCGTTACTAACTCAGACAAAATGGAAGCGGAATTAGATAACCCTTACATTTTGATCTACGACAAAAAAATCAGCAACATGAAAGAATTGTTGCCGATCTTAGAAAAACAAGTTCAAACTGGTAAACCATTGTTGATCATCGCGGAAGACTTAGACGGTGAAGCGTTAGCTACATTAGTAGTAAACAAAATCCGTGGTTCATTGAAAGTTGCTGCTGTTAAAGCTCCTGGTTTCGGTGACCGTCGTAAAGCAATGTTGGAAGATATCGCTATCTTAACTGGTGGTACTGTTATCTCCGAAGAAAGAGGTTACAAATTAGAAAACGCTACTTTAGAAGACTTAGGTCAAGCAGAAAAAGTAGTTGTTGACAAAGATAATACTACTGTAATCAACGGTTCTGGTAACGCAGAAGATATCAAAGCTCGTGTTGCTCAAATCCGTTCTCAAATCGAAACTACAACTTCTGACTACGATCGCGAAAAATTACAAGAGCGTTTGGCTAAATTGTCAGGTGGTGTAGCTGTGCTTTACGTAGGTGCTACTACTGAAGTAGAGATGAAAGAGAAAAAAGACCGTGTTGACGATGCATTACACGCTACTCGTGCAGCAGTTGAGGAAGGTATCGTAGCTGGTGGTGGTGTTGCTTTCATCCGCGCTACTGAAGCATTGAAAGACTTACGTGGTGATAACGAAGATGAGAATATCGGTATCGACATCATCAAACGTGCTATCGAAGAACCTTTACGTCAAATCTGTTTCAACGCAGGTATCGAAGGTGCTGTAATCGTTCAAAAAGTAAAAGAAGGTACTGCTGACTTCGGTTACAACGCTCGTACAGACAAGTTCGAAAACTTAATTGGTGCTGGTGTTATCGATCCAACTAAAGTTTCTCGTGTAGCATTAGAAAATGCTGCTTCAGTAGCTTCAATGTTGTTGACTACGGAGTGTGTATTAGCTGATGAACCAGAAGAAAATGCTGGTGCTGGTGCTCCTCCAATGGGTGGTGGCATGGGCGGAATGATGTAATAATTATTCTAATCATATATACCAAAAGGGCTTCAAATTATTTTGAAGCCCTTTTTTTC